>NZ_CP145732.1:6532500-6652015 GCF_036884845.1 Pseudomonas sp. MAG733B | reverse complement strand
CTGAAACCGTCGAAGCCATTCTCGAAGAAGCCGGCAAGGTCACCAGCAAAAGCATCGCGCCCCTGAGCCGTGCGGCTGACGAGGAAGGTTGCCACTGGGCGGACGGTGCCGTCACCACGCCGGCAGGTTTCCCACAGGCTTACCAGACTTATGCTGAAGGCGGTTGGGTCGGCGTCGGTGGCGATCCGGCGTACGGCGGCATGGGCATGCCCAAGGCTGTTTCGGCTCAGGTCGAAGAAATGGTCAACTCCGCCAGCCTGTCGTTCGGTCTGTACCCGATGCTGACCGCCGGTGCCTGCCTGTCGATCAACGCCCACGCCAGCGAAGAGCTGAAAGCCGCGTACCTGCCGAACATGTACGCCGGTGTCTGGGCCGGTTCCATGTGCCTGACCGAGCCGCACGCCGGCACCGACCTGGGGATCATTCGCACCAAGGCCGAGCCACAGGCCGACGGTTCCTACAAAGTCAGCGGCACCAAGATCTTCATCACCGGCGGCGAACACAACCTGACCGAAAACATCATTCACCTGGTGCTGGCCAAGCTGCCGGACGCACCGGCAGGTCCGAAAGGCATTTCGCTGTTCTTGGTACCGAAGTTCATGGTCAATGCCGATGGCAGCCTGGGTGCGCGCAACCCGGCCAATTGCGGTTCGATCGAACACAAGATGGGCATCCAGGCATCCGCGACCTGCGTGATGAACTTCGACGAAGCCGTGGGTTATCTGGTCGGCGAGCCGAACAAAGGCCTGGCGGCGATGTTCACCATGATGAACTACGAGCGTCTGGGTGTGGGTATCCAGGGCCTGGCCACTGGCGAGCGCTCTTACCAGAACGCCGTCGAGTACGCACGCGACCGTCTGCAAAGCCGTTCGCCGACCGGCGCGCAGAACAAGGACAAAGTGGCTGACCCGATCATCGTCCACCCGGACGTGCGTCGCATGCTGCTGACCATGAAAGCCTCGAACGAAGGTGGCCGTGCATTCTCCACTTACGTGGCGATGCAATTGGACACCGCCAAGTTCAGCGAAGACGCCACGACCCGCAAGCGCGCGGAAGACCTGGTGGCGTTGCTGACCCCGGTAGCCAAGGCGTTCCTGACCGACCTCGGTCTGGAAACCACCGTTCACGGCCAGCAGGTTTTCGGCGGCCACGGTTACATCCGTGAATGGGGCCAGGAGCAACTGGTGCGTGACGTGCGCATCACCCAAATCTACGAAGGCACCAACGGCATCCAGGCGCTGGACCTTGTCGGGCGCAAGATCGTTGGTAGCGGCGGGGCGTTCTACAACCTGTTCGCCGACGAGATTCGTCACTTCACGGCCACTGCCAGCGACGATCTGGCGGAGTTCACCAAGCCGTTGAACGATGCGGTCACCACCCTCGACGAACTGACCGCGTGGTTGCTCGACCGGGCCAAATCCAACCCGAATGAAATCGGCTCGGCATCGGTCGAGTATCTGCAAGCTTTTGGCTACGTGGCTTACGCTTACATGTGGGCACTGATGGCCAAGGCCGCTTTCGGCAAGGAAGCGCAGGACGATTTCTACGCGAGCAAACTGGGCACGGCGCGGTTCTATTTCGCACGACTGTTGCCGCGGATTCACTCGTTGAGCGCATCGGTCAAAGCCGGTAGCGAGTCGCTGTTCCTGCTGGATGCCGCGCAGTTCTGATGATGTAACGTCATGTAAGCATTCTCTTACATGACGTGCTGCTTATCTCCCATAGAAGCAGATTGGATCCACAGCTAATCTACTTCACATGGACGTAGCGCAGGAAGCGCAAAGCAACAACACGGACACGTAGGATTCTGCCAGGACGGCGGAGTGAAATGGATGTCAGGGAAACAGTCTGCAAAGCCCCGCTTCGGCGGGGTTTTCTTATGCCTGCGAAAAAGTATTCAACTCAGTCCATCCAGTGCCGGCGGGCTGTTCAAGCGTTCATCCGGCCGATTTATCACTTCCTCCAGCAACGTCCGTAACAACGCCATCGAGGCCTGTTGTCGTTGCACATCGCGACACACCAATCCGACTTTCAATGGCACTCGCGGTTCGCTGAGTGGTTTCCACAGCAGCTCCTCGTTGCCGTGGGTCTTTTGCGAACGCCCGGGCAGCACGGTCGCCAGTTGTGTGTGAGGCAGGCTGTCGAGAATCCCGGCCATGTTGTTCAACTCGGCTTGCACTTGAGGGCGTCGCCCCAGACTGGCCAGTTGCGTCTGCCAGATCTGCCGGATCTGAAACTCCTCACCCAACAGCAGCATCGGCAACTCAGCGGCCTGGCGCATGGAGACCTTCTTGAATTCCCGCAAGGGATGCTCCGCCGGGATGACAAGGGTCAGTTCATCTTCGTACAACATCACGCCATGCAGACCCGGTTGCCGGGGCGGCAAGTAGCCGATGCCGATATCCAGCGAGCCGTTGAGCAAGCGTCGTTCGATCTCCAGCCCCGTCAATTCATAGATCTGCACCACCAGATGCGGCTGCGCCTTGCGCACCCGCTCCAGCATCTGCGGCACCAGACTGGTATGCACAGTCTGCAAGACGCCGATGGCCAACGTTCGCGGTGCTTGGCCCTTGAAGTTGCCCAGCGCTTCGCGCGCACGTTGCATTCCATCGAGGAGAGGCAGCCCTGCACAAATCCCCGAACCGTCTCGCGGTAAAACGCACGCCCCACGCCTGATTCTTTTGGCGTGGGGCGTTTTTTTGTGGCGGGGTTTTGCCAGAGGCAAATTCGGCTTGAGCGTTGATCGCATCAATGGCTTTTTAGAGGGCGTCGGCAGGGAGTGTCGATGCCAGCGTGTCATTGTCGCGTTGGCTTTGAGTTCTATACCACTCGGTGGTATGTTTTCGGGAAGGGATGCCAATGTCGCCAAGGCTGTTCAAGACAAAACGATTTGCAATGCAGGCCGCGAAAGCATGGATCGGAGATGACGAACTTCGGGAGGCATTCACTGAGATGCTCAATGGCCAAGCTGACAATCTCGGTGGCGGGGTTTGGAAGAAGCGTCTGAATGCCAACCGTCATCGATCGATTGTTTTGGCCAAAGGAGGCCGTCACTGGATTTATCAGTTCCTGTACGCGAAGAAAGATCAGAGCAATATCAGTCAGGCTGAGCTAATCGGGTTTCGAAAAATGGCAAAAACCTACGAGGGACTGACAGCGTTGCAGGTCCAGTACCTGCTGGATACGAAGGAGTTTATGGAGATAACTTATGAGTAAGAAATTCAAGAGTGAGGCGTTCGAATCGATCCACGAATCAGCCAGTGCTTTGTATACCATCGGAGCCATCAGCAAAGCGACCATGCGTGAGTTCGATGAGTCGTGTCTCGCGACAGTCCCTGACGCAATCGCGGCAGAAGAGATCAAGGCATTGCGCGAACGCAACAATGTCAGCCAGCCGGTGTTTGCGCGTTACCTGAACACTAGCGCCTCGACGGTCAAGAAATGGGAGGCAGGTGATAAGCACCCAAGCGGCATGGCGCTGAAGTTGCTGAGCATCGTGCAGAAACACGGTCTGGAAATCCTCGCCTGAAGAATCGCGGCTGAACCCTGACCAACGGCAAAGGTCGATTAAGCTGTAGGGCTCGCATGAGCCCACTTCAATCAGGAGCTGCCCATGGACTTCATTCGCATCATCATCGCCATCTTGTTGCCGCCGCTGGGCGTGTTTCTGCAAGTAGGATTCGGCGGGGCATTCTGGCTGAATATTCTGCTGACGTTGTGCGGTTACATTCCCGGCATCGTGCACGCGGTGTACATCATCGCCAAGCGTTGAATTTTACGGCGCCAGGTCCATCACCCGCCGATAAAACAACCACTCCTGCTCCAGCGCATGGGCCTGATTGCCGGCCTTGCGGAAACCGTGGCGTTCGTCGGCGTAGTAATGCGCTTCCACCAGGATGCCGTTGCTCTTCAGGGCGTCGACCATGTCGCGGGTCTGCTTCGGTACGACGACGGCGTCCAGTCCCCCTTGAAAGAAGATCATCGGCACGCGGATATTTCCCGCATGCAGCAATGGTGTTCGCGCGGCATAGCGCTCGGCGTCCCTTACCGGGTCGCCGATCAGCCAATCCAGATAGTCGCCCTCGAACTTGTGGGTTGCCCGGCCCAACGCGACCGGATCGCTGACGCCATACAGGCTCGCTCCGCCTCGGAATACATTGTGGAAAGCCAGCGCGCACAGCGTGGTGTAACCACCGGCACTGCCGCCGCGAATGAATGCTTTGTCGCCGTCGATCAATCCGCGTTCGGCGAGATGGCTGACCACCGCGCACGCATCTTCGACATCGACATCACCCCAACTCAAGTGCAGGGCTTGGCGGTAGTCACGGCCATAGCCGCTGCTTCCGCGATAGTTGAGATCCGCCACGGCGAATCCGCGTTGCGCCCAGTATTGGATGCGAGAGTCAAGCATCGGGTAGCACGCCGACGTCGGGCCGCCGTGGATGAACACCACCAGCGGTGGTTTCGCTTCGCCGGTCATCGCGGGATAGAAGAAACCGTGGGCCTCACCCGAACCGCTTGGGTAGCGCAGGGTTTGCGGGCGGCTGATCTGTTCGGCGGGCAATGGGGCAACACCGCCGGCCAGCACTTTTACTTGGCGGGTCTGGCGATCGATAGCGATTACCGCAGTCGAACTGACCGGCGACGCGGCGATGCAGTAAATAAAATGCTCATCCACGGCCAAATGCCGGAAGCGGCTGTAGTCGCCGGTAATGTCTTCACTGCGATCACCACAAAAGCCCAATCGACCAAAACCGCCTTCGGTCCAACTGGCCAGATAAGTGCCTTCGCTCAACGGTAACCAGGTGCAGCCGCCGAGTTGCCAGGGCGCGGGACCATGATCGGCGGCAGCACTCGGCAAAAGGATGAGGCCGTTTTCCAACTCCCCCCACGGCTGCCAGTAGCCGCCACGATCAGTCAGGCAAAACAAACGGCCGCTGCTATCAAATCGTGGTTGTTGCAACGACTCTTGAGCCTGATCGCCGGCCACGCAACGGGTGGGACCAAAGGCACCGTCGCTCTGGCGCTCGGCAACCATCAAACGGGTCGTGGTCCATGGCTGATCGGGGCGACTCCACTCGATCCAGGCCAGTCGACTAGCGTCGGGACTGAGTGTCGGTGCAGCGTAAAAGTCGGCACCTTCGGCCAGTAAATGCCGCGCGCCATCCGCTAGATCAATCGCCACCAAACGGTGTTCGTTTCGGTTTTCCTCAACCGCCAGCACCTGGCCATTGGCGAACTGCAGATCACCGTAGCGACACGCACCAGATGTCAGCACTTGCGGTGTCTCGCCCCGTAGCGATTGGCGATACAGCTGCTGGTCCGCCTCGTTGACGAAAATCACCCCGTCATCCGTCAGGCAAAACGCACCACCGCCATATTCGTACACGCGACTGCGCACGCTGAACCCCGGCGGCGTCAGACATTTCGCTGCGCTGTCGTGCCAATGCCAGATCCGGCACGCGGCATCCACCGGTCGGTATTCGTTCCAGAACAGGCCGTGTCGGCCGGCCTGCAATTCGGCAAAGTCGATGCCGGCTGCGACGGCTTTGGCGGCGCTGAAAGGCTCAGATTTTGGCGATGAGGCGTGAATTTCGTTCATTGCGAAAGGCCAGTTGTTCGATGGTCTGGGTCGCGTGCTCAGCCTCTTCGCGAGCCTTGAGGATCACGCCATGATGTTCGGATTTGCTGCACACCGGGTCGGCGTTGCTCGCGTCACCGGTGAGCATGAACGCTTGGCAGCGACAGCCGCCGAAGTCTTTTTCCTTCTCGTCGCAGGAGCGGCACGGCTCGGGCATCCAGTCGTAGCCACGGAAACGGTTGAAGCCGAACGAGTCGTACCAGATGTGCTGCATGCTGTGGTCGCGCACGTTGGGAAATTTTACCGGCATCTGTCGGGCGCCGTGACACGGCAGCGCGGTTCCGTCTGGTGTGACGGTCAGAAAAATACTGCCCCAGCCATTCATGCAGGCTTTTGGTCGCTCTTCGTAGTAGTCCGGCGTGACGAAAATCAGTTTGCACGGATGTCCTTCGGCTTCGAGCTTGGCGCGGTATTCGTTGGTGATGCGTTCGGCGCGCACCAGTTGCTCTTTGGTCGGCAGCAGCCCGACGCGATTGAGCTGCGCCCAGCCGTAAAACTGGCAAGTGGCAAGTTCGACGAAGTCCGCCTCAAGGGCGATGCACAGCTCAATGATGCGGTCGATCTTGTCGATGTTGTGCCGATGGGTAACGAAGTTCAGCACCATCGGATAGCCGTGGGCTTTTACCGCGCGGGCCATTTCCAGTTTCTGTGCGAAAGCCTTTTTCGAACCGGCCAGCAGGTTGTTCACCTGCTCGTCACTGGCCTGGAAACTGATCTGGATATGATCGAGGCCGGCCTTCTTGAAATCGGCGATTTTCTGCTCGGTCAGGCCGATGCCGGAAGTAATCAGGTTGGTGTAGAACCCCAGCTTGCGGGCCTCGGCGATCAGTTCGGCGAGGTCCTGGCGCACCAGCGGCTCGCCACCGGAAAAGCCCAGTTGCGCCGCACCCATCTCCCGCGCTTCGCGAAACACCTTGATCCATTGTTCGGTACTCAGCTCTTTGCCTTGCTCGGCAAAATCCAGCGGATTGGAGCAATACGGGCATTGCAACGGGCAGCGATACGTCAGCTCAGCCAGCAGCCACAGCGGCAGGCCGATTTCAGGTTTGGGCGGTACTTGCACTGATGATTCAGGCAAGTTCGATCCAGTGCTGCGCACGGGCAACCTCCATGAATTGCTCGATGTCGTCCGCGAGCTCGGGCACGCCGGGGAACTGCTGGTCGAGCTCGGCGATGATCGCCGCGACATCACGCTCACCATCAATCAAACCGCCGATCAGCGCAGCGCTTTCATTGAGTTTAATCATGCCTTCCGGGTACAGCAGCACATGGCCTTTTTGCGCCGGTTCGTATTGGAAGCGATAGCCAGGACGCCAGGTCGGGGTCTTGCTGCGATCGAAACTCATAAGGTGATTCCTTTGTGCCAGACCCGCTCACTGGTCACGTTGTGATACGGCGGGCGTTTGAGTTCGTAGGCCATGCTCATGGCATCGAGCATGCTCCAAAGGATGTCCAGTTTGAACTGGAGAATTTCCAGCATGCGTTCCTGGCCTTCCCGGGTTTTGTAGTGCTCAAGCGTGATCGCCAGACCGTGCTCGACATCGCGCCGCGCCTGACCCAGACGTGTGCGGAAATACTCGTAGCCGGCGGGATCGATCCATGGGTAATGCTGTGGCCAGCTGTCGAGGCGCGACTGGTGGATCTGCGGCGCAAACAGTTCGGTCAGCGAGCTGCTGGCGGCTTCCTGCCAACTGGCGCGGCGGGCGAAGTTGACGTAGGCATCGACGGCGAAACGCACGCCGGGCAACACCAATTCCTGGGAGCGAAGTTGATCCGGATCGAGGCCGACAGCTTGGCCGAGACGCAGCCAGGCTTCGATGCCGCCGTCTTCGCCGGGTGCGCCATCGTGGTCGAGCAAGCGCTGAATCCACTCGCGGCGGATTTCGCGGTCCGGGCAGTTAGCGAGGATCGCCGCGTCCTTCAGGGGAATGTTCACCTGATAGTAGAAGCGGTTGGCGACCCAGCCCTGGATCTGTTCGCGGGTGGCCCGGCCTTCGTACATCGCCACGTGGTAGGGGTGATGGATGTGGTAGTAGGCGCCTTTGGCCCGCAGCGCGGCTTCGAATTCGGCGGGGGACATTGGGGTGTCAGTCATTTCTTTTCTCCGGGTAGGACCGGTGGATTCTTCATTGCCTGAGTTGGCCTCATCGCCAGCAGGCTAGCTCCTACAGTTGAAACGCATACCCCTGTGGGAGCTAGCCTGCTAGCGATAGACCGCACAGCGGTCTCAATTGTCTACAGCACAATACTCATGCCGTCATACGCCACCTCAACCTCACGCCGATCCAACTCCGCGCGCTGCGGCGAATCCTCATCAAGAATCGGATTGGTGTTGTTGATGTGGATAAGCACCTTGCGCTGGTTGGGCAATTGCTCAAGCACTTCGAGCATCCCGCCAGGACCATTCTGCGCCAGATGACCCATCTCGCGACCGGTACGGGTGCCGACGCCACGGCGCTGCATTTCATCGTCGTCCCACAGCGTGCCATCCACCAGCAGGCAATCGCTGCCGGCCATGATCTCCAGCAACGGCGCATCGACCTTGCCCAGGCCCGGTGCGTAGAACAACTTGCCGCCGGTGTTCAGGTCTTCAACGATCAGGCCGATGTTGTCCCCCGGATGCGGGTCGAAACGGTGCGGCGAGTAGGGCGGGGCAGCGCTGCGCAGGGGCAGCGGGGTGAAGCGCAGGTTCGGGCAGGCCGGGACGCTGAAGCTTTGATCGAGCTCGATGCGGTTCCAGTTCAAGCCGCCATTCCAGTGCTTGAGCATGTTGAACAGCGGGAAACCGCTGCTCAGGTCTTCATGGACCATGTCGGTGCACCACACCTGATGCGGGCAACCTTCGCGCAGCATGAGCAGGCCGGTGGTGTGGTCGATCTGGCTGTCCATCAGGATGATCGCGCCGATCCCGGTATCACGCAGTGCGCGTCCCGGTTGCATCGGGGCGAAGCTCTGGAGCTGGGCGCGGATGTCCGGGGAAGTGTTGCACAGCACCCAGTTCACGCCGTCATCGGAAATCGCGATGGACGACTGGGTTCGCGCTTTGGCACGCAGGCTGCCATCGCGAAAACCTGCGCAGTTCACGCAGTTGCAATTCCACTGCGGGAAACCGCCGCCGGCGGCGGAACCTAGAATCTGGACGAACATGGATGCTCCATCATTTCAACGCTGAAAATAAAACGCCTCGGATATCCGAGGCGTTGTGCTGCGTTTGCCAAGGCAGATCAGCGGCTGGCGAAGTACATGGTGACTTCGAAGCCGATACGCAGGTCGGTGTAGGCAGGTTTGGTCCAGGCCATAAATTGAACTCCTTCAGGTGGGGTAGGACAGCGCTATCTATAGGTATAGTCCACCTCAAGTCAGAGATGTTCCAGATAGTTAGGTTGCTATGTTACTCAAAATTTCAAAGGGATTGCCCGTGAAACTTTGAGAAAGCTCATTGCAGCCCCGGTAATGATCATTTTGTCGCTTGCCAAGGTGAGCCGGGTGCAGGGCTGTTGGCCAGGCAGCGCCAGCCGCCTTCAGCCTGATTCAATCGCTGTGCGGCGGCGAGCAATCGCGCGCGGTCGATCCGCTCAATGGCTTCGGGTAATTGCGCCAGATAATCCGACGAACGGCCGCTCAGCTTGCCCTGCCAAAGCAATTCGGCTGCCTGAAGGGTGGGCAATGCTGCGCTGGAAAACTGCTCGGCCAACGTCTGGCGTTGGGCGATGAACGTGGTGTCTTCAATGGCCTTGATCAACTCCGGCAAACCGCCGAGGAACTGCTCAATGTGATGCAGCAGATCCGCCGCTGCCACGTTCGGTGATTGAACGCCGAACAGCAGTCCCGTTTGCCCGTGAATCTGGCGCAAGGCGCTGAATACCGCATAACCGAGTTGCAACTCCACCCGCAGGCGCTGATAGAACGGCGTCTGACAGACGTGGGCCAGCAAACGCCACGCCGCTTCGTCGGACAATTCTTCAGTGGGTGTCGGACAGAACAGCAGCAGCGCGCGTTCGCTGGAACCGGTATCGACGTCGGTCCACAGACGTTGCGACTGGATTGTCGGCGGCGGGGTCAGCTGATTGTCCGGTGTGCCGGGTATGCGGCTAAGGGCCAGACCCATGGCCGCTTGAGTCTGGGCGGACAGGCCAATCGCCAGACCATCCCAGCGTGCACTCGACCAGAGTTGCTGCAAGTCATCCGTGTTCGGCGTGTGCTCAAGGCATTGATCGGGCAATGCCTTGAGCAGTTGTCGAATCGGTATCAACGCGAAGTTTGTCGGTTCTGATTGTGAGACGGCAGCATCAGGCTTTGTCAGTTCTTTCAGCGCATGCTCCAGGACGGTGGGCATCGGTTCTTGAAGCCCGGTTATTTTCAGCAGCCATTCGTTGCCCGACGCGTTGAAGGAAAAGTCCACACCGGCCTGACGCGCGTCTTCGCGCAGTGGTTGCAGGTGGTTTTCCAGTCGTATTTGAAGGTGACTGTCAGGAGCCGAGTCCAGGCGCCAGCGCAGATAAATTGCTCCTTCGGCGCCGTTGTTCGGCAATGCCTGAGTGAATTGCATCGGTGAACGTTCGCGACGGCTGCGTGAGCGATCCTGGGCAAATGTGCGCAAGCCACGGTGGGCGCTGGTCTGGCCGCGAATCAACCCGGCGTTGGGCACTGGTGCTTCGGATTGCAGAAACGGATTAGGCGCGGGCAATTGCCATGCCCCGCTGAAGTTATCCACAGCGCCGATTTTTTCGAGGATGAGCTTGAGGGCTATAACGCCCTGTTCGGATAACCCGGCCTCGCGTTGTTCACTGTCCAGACGGGCCAATTGCAGGGCACTGCTGACTTGTTGCTGGCGCTGGAGCAGGGCAGCGTATTCCTCGCGCAACCGGCTCCATTCTTGCCGTGCGAAGAAACTCAGCCAATCCGTGAGCCGCTCGCGAATCCCGGTTGCCGGTGAGTGGGCGGGCAATGTGAATTCGATGTGCAGCAAGGCTTGTCCGGCGAATTGATACAGTGGCTCGGCCTTGAGTTTTTTGGCCAGCCCGCGCTCGCGCAAATCCGCCAGCAAACCACCCGGTTTCTCGGCATTCAGCCAATGGCAAAGAAACGCCAGCACCTCGGCGGCGGATTCGGGTAACGCTTCGAGGGCAAACAGCAAATCCAGCCGACGCTCGCCAGCCTGTTGATAACTTATGTCTGAAGTCGTCATCAGCGGTGCGGGGGATTGTTGTGGGACTTTTTTGCCGTCGGTAATGGCGCTGCCAAAGGCTTCGGCCATCGCCCTTAATTCATCAAGGTTCTGCGGCCCGACCAGGCTCAATGTCATCTGCCCGGCCTGGTAGAACCGCTGGTAAAAATCCTGCAATGCCTGCCGAAATTCGGGTTTCGGCACCGGCAGGCTATCGCGATTGCCAGCATGGAAACCTCGCAGCGGATGAGCCTCAGAAAGCCCATCGAATAATGCCTGCTGCTGTTGGGCCGTCGGATCTTGAGACCATGCGACAAATTCCGCGTGCAACACTTCCCGTTCCCGCTGCTGATCGTCCGGATTCATACGCGGATGGGCGAGCATGTCTGACAGACGCTCCAGCCCACCGGCAAATGCCTGGGTTGGCAATTCGAAAAAGTAATCCGTAGTGCGTTCGTTGGTTCGTGCGTTCACTTGGCCGCCATGGCTCTGGACGTATGCCATCAACCCTTGGCCTGTGGGAAAACGCTCTGTACCGAGAAACAACAAATGCTCAAGAAAGTGCGCCAGGCCGGGCCACGCCAGCGGCACATCATGGCTGCCTGCGGCAACCCGCAACGCTGCCGCGCAACGCTTCAAATTCGGGGCATGACGCAGCGTCACCCGCAGACCATTGGCCAGGGTTTCAGTGTGGGGGCGAGGGTGATTCAGCGCAGGCATGGGCACTTCCAGAACAGTGAAGTGCCAATGCTAGTGGATCAGCGCTTGTTCAGCACGCCGTAAAGCTCTGGGCGGCGGTCAAGCAGGTAGCGGTTGGCGGCGCGAGAGTCGACCATCAACTGACGATCGAGCTCCCCGACGATCAATGCTTCATCGAGGCCGGCCTGAGCGATTCGGCTGCCATCCGGCGCGGCGATGCTGCTTTGGCCGCAGTAGTGGATGTCGCCTTCGTTTCCGCAGTAGTTGGCATAGGCCACATAGCACTGGTTTTCGAAGGCGCGGGAGCGCACGGTGACATCGGCGACGAAATCGAACGGAATCATGTTCGCGGTCGGCACCAGGATCAGCTCGGCACCGGCCAAGGCAAGACGTCGGGCGTTCTCCGGAAACTCCAGGTCGTAGCAGATCAGGAAACCGAGCTTCCAGCCGTTTAGCTCAACAATGGGAAACTCGTCAGAACCTGCGCTGAACATCGAGTGATCCAGATCGCCGAACAAGTGCGTCTTGCGGTAGTTGCAAACGCGCTCGCCGTTAGAGTCGATCAACTGCACGGCGTTGTAGATCTGCCCGTCCTCGGTGCGTTCGGGATAACCATACAAAATGGCGATCCCGGTCGCCTTGGCAATGCGCGCAATCTGCTGCGCCGACTCACCGTTATGCACCTCCGCCAGCACGCTGACGGCATCGACGCCGATGTTGTAGCCGGTCAGGAACATCTCCGGCAGCACCAGCAAATCGGCGCCTTTGGCCTCCAGCGCCAGTTGTTGCAGGCGTTGCAGGTTGCCGGCGACATCCAGCGGCAACGGTGGACATTGGTAAAGGGCTACGCGCATTTCGGATTCCTCTTACTCGGGCAGGGCGATCGGTCCGATCTCGTTGAACACATCTCCTGGACCCGGATTCTCGGCGTGAGTTGCACCGCCGAAGTGTTTCATGATGCCCCACACCGCGTTGAGCGAAGTTTGCACCGCGCCTTCAACCCATGCCGGCGTCCATGAAACGTCGTCGCCGGCGATGAAGATCCCGCGCTGCTCGGCCGGCATGTCGTCCTGCATGAAGTGCGCGTACATGCGCTGGTTGTAGCGGTAGTGACCCGGCAGTGCACCTTTGAAGGCGCCGAGGAAGTGCGGGTCGGCTTCCCAGGAAACGGTGATCGGATCGCCGATGATCCGCGCAGCGATGTCGACTTTCGGGTAGATCTTTTTCAACGCATCCAGCGCCAGCTTCACGCGTTTTTCCACCGGGTGTGGGAGCATTTTCAGCGCGTCGCTCATCCACGAGTACGACAGGCAAATCACTCCCGGCTTGTCGTCGCCGTTGTCGAACAGGTAGGTGCCACGGGTCAGGCGATCGGTGAGGGTCATGCTCATCAGGTCGCGGCCGGTTTCCGGATCCTTGTCCTTCCAGAACGGACGGTCGACCATCACGAAGGTTTTCGACGATTGCATGTAGCGGGTGCGGTCCAAAGCCATCCACATCTTTTGCGAGAACAGGGTTTCATCGCATTCGATCTGGGTGGTCAGCAGCCAGCTCTGGCAGGTGGTCAGCACGGCCGCGTATTCGCGGGTGTCGCCGTTGTTGTCGGTGACCGCAAAACGGCCATCGGGTGCATGAGCGATTTTCTTCACGCCGGAACGTGGCGCGCCCCGGTGCAGCGACTTGAGGCTGGTACCTTGTGGCCAGTGCACGCAGCGTTCCGGTACATGGCGCCAAATACCCTGTGGCACTTGTTCCACACCGCCGACCACCAAGTGCTGGTGATCGTCGCAGTTGGTCATGACAACGCGGAAGATTTCCAGCATCGAGTTGGGGAAGTCCGAATCCCAGCCGCCGGTACCGAAACCGACCTGGCCAAACACTTCGCGGTGATGGAACGACAGCTTGGCGAATGCCTTGGACGTGGCGACGAAATCGTAGAAGGTGCGGTCATCCCACAGTGGAACCAGGGTGTTCCACAGCTCTTTGAGACGTGGCACGTCGCGGTCGCGGATGGCTTGCTGGATATCCGAGAACTGCGAGCCGGCTTCCAGGGCATCGGCCCAGGCGTCAGCCACTTCCTGGAACAGTGCAGGAAGATCCGCCAGTTTCTGTGCGTAATGGGTTTTACCTTCCAGGTCGATGACGGTGCTGCCAGAGGCAGGTGTCAGCGGGTTGGGGAAGGGTTTTGTCTCAAGACCCAGCTTGTCGACATAGTGATAGAACGCGGTGGATGACACCGGAAAACGCATGCCACCCAACTCGGCAACGATGCCATCGGTACCGTTGAACGCCTGGGAACGCAGACGGCCACCCATTTTCGAAGCCTCGTAGACGACAGGCTTGAGGCCGAGCTTCATCAGCTCGTAAGCGGCTACCAACCCAGCGATACCGGCACCGACAATCGCCACTTCGGTCCCGTGATTGTGCTCGGGAATGCTGCCCAGGCCGGCCGAGTGTTCGATCCAGTCGTCGAAGGCGAAAGGAAAGTCCGGGCCGAAAATGGTGACTGGTTTTTTACCGTCTGCAGGATGGCGATTGTTCTTGTTCATGGCTGACCTTGCTGGCGACCCGACGCGGAATGCGCATCTGAGTATAGGAAAAGATGCCAGCCATTCTAGAGAGCACAGAACACGTTAATAAGACGCAAAGTGTCGTCGTTTTGCTGTTTTGTTGGTCGATATGACGATCGTGGTATGCATACTGATCACTGTGGGAGCGAGCTTGCTCGCGATAGCGTCAGCTCAGGCACCCATGAAACCTGAATTGGAATGTCAAACCGGATGCCCCCGATCAATCTTGCTACTCAAAATGATCGACGTCGTAGTCTTCTCCACCCCATCCACGCTCCCGATTTGATCCAGCAACTGATCCAACTGCTCCGGTGAATCGGTGCGCAGCCACGCCACATAATCAAATTCGCCACTCACTGCACACAACTGCTGCACCTGCGCCATCGCGCTCAGCCGGCGCAAAACCTCTTTGCCAGAACGCGGCTGCACGGTAATCCCGACATATGCCTGCAATCCGCCATCCACCACACGCTGGCCGAGGCGCACGCCGTAGCCGGTGATCACTTTGGCTTTTTCCAACCGGGCCAGACGCGAGGTGACGGTGGTGCGGGCGATGCCCAGTTGCCGGGCGAGCATGGCCACACTCTCGCGGGCGTTGATCTGCAAGGCTGCGATCAACTGACGGTCGATTTCGTCGAGAACGGGCGGGCGGGTATCAGGCAAAGCGGCATCTCCATCGGCGCGGATCAATGGTCCAGCATGTTACAGGCACATTCGGCCGGACGCTTGCGGCTGATATTCGAACTAATCTTCGTACCGTTCGGGAGATTTATACCTGCGACAAATTGCCATAAGTAACTAGGTAGTACATTATTCCGCCCCTTGTCACAAATGGGGAAAGTGTTCGACATGAATAATTTTGGGGCTGCCGCCGGCAGCAAGTGGTTGCTGGCGGGGCTGGGCGTGCTGATTGCACTGATCGGGCTCGGTCTGGTCGGTGGCGGAGGCTATTTGATCGCGCTGGGTGGCAGCTGGTATTTCCTGCTGATGGGGCTGGCGATGCTGGCGTCCGGGCTGATGATTGCTCGTCGCAAGCCGCTGGGCGCCTGGCTGTATGGCGTAGCGCTGATCCTCACTGCCATCTGGGCCGTTTGGGACACTGGTCTCGAATATTGGCCGCTGGTTTCACGGGTGCTGACGTTTGCCGTGATCGGTCTGGTCGTCGCGTTGATCTATCCGACCCTGGTCCGCGCTTCGGGCGCGACCGGCGGGCGTGGCGCCTACGGTTTGGCTGGCATTCTCGGTGTTGGCGTCGTAGCGACAATGGCCTACATGTTCGTCCCGACCCACGTCGTCGAAAACCCTACTGTGCCTGCGGTGACGCCGGTCACCCCGGGCACTGAACAGAAAGACTGGGCGCACTGGGGCAACACCACCGCCGGCAATCGCTTTGCCGCGCTGGACCAGATCAACAAAGGCAATATCGACAAGTTGCAGGTCGCGTGGACCTTCCGCACCGGCGACATTCCACAAAGCACCGGCGCTGGCGCTGAAGACCAGAACACCCCGCTGCAAATCGGTGACACGGTCTACACCTGCACCGCCTACGGCAAAGTCTTCGCCCTCGATGTCGACACTGGCGCCCAGCGCTGGAAGTTTGACCCGCAGGGCACCGCGCCGAACTGGCAGCGCTGCCGTGGCCTGGGCTATTCCGAAACCCCGGTGTCTTCGGACAGTAAGCCAAGTGCCTGTACGAAACGTCTGTTTCTGCCGACCGGCGATGCACGCCTGATCGCCATCAATGCGGACACTGGCAAGCCCTGCGAGGAGTTCGGCAACAAGGGCACCGTTGACCTGACCACCGACATGGGCGAAGTGAAGCCCGGTTACTACCAGCAAACCTCGACTCCATTGGTCGCGGGTGACGTGGTGATCGTTGGTGGCCGCGTGGCCGATAACTACTCCACTGGCGAACCGCCGGGCGTGGTTCGTGCCTACGACGTACGCAGCGGTGAACTGGTCTGGGCGTGGGATCCGGGCAACCCGAACACCACCAAACGTCCGCCAGCAGGAGAGACGTACACCCGTGGTACGCCGAACGTGTGGTCGGCCATGTCCTACGACGCCAAACTCGGTCTGGTCTACCTGCCAACCGGCAACGCGACGCCGGACTTCTTCGGCGGCCAGCGCACCGAAATGGACAACAAGTGGAACTCTTCCGTCGTTGCCATTGACGTGAAAACCGGCCAGGTACGCTGGCACTTCCAGACCACCCACAACGACCTGTGGGACTTCGACCTGCCGGCGCAACCGTTGCTGTACGACGTGCCGGACGACAAGGGCGGCACCCAGCCAGCGCTGGCGCAAGTCACCAAACAGGGCGAGATTTTCCTGCTCAATCGCGAAACCGGTGTGCCGATTGCCCGCGTTGAAGAACGCCCGGTGCCGCAGGGCCATGTGCCCGGCGAACACTACTCGCCGACCCAGCCGTTCTCGGTGGACATGCCGTCGATCGGCAACAAAACCCTGACCGAATCCGACATGTGGGGCGCCACGCCGTTTGACCAGTTGATGTGCCGCATCCAGTTCAAAGGCATGCGCCACGAAGGCGTCTACACCCCGCCGGGCATGGACCGCGCCCTGCAATTCCCGGGCTCGTTGGGCGGTATGAACTGGGGCAGCGTCTCGGTTGATCCGAACACCCACTACATGTTCGTCAATGACATGCGCCTGGGCTTGGCCAACTATATGATCCCGCGCGACAAAATCGGCGCCGGGGCCAGCGGCATCGAAATGGGTGTGGTGCCGCAGGAAGGTACGCCGTTCGGCGCCATGCGCGAACGCTTCCTCTCGGTGATCGGCATTCCGTGCCAGAAACCACCGTTCGGCACCATGTCGGCCATCGACCTCAAGACCCACAAACTGATGTGGCAAGTCCCGGTCGGCACCGTGCAAGACACCGGCCCGCTGGGCATCCGCATGCACCTGCCGATCCCGATCGGCATGCCGACCCTCGGCGCATCTCTGGCCACCCAGTCCGGCCTGCTGTTCTTCGCCGGCACCCAGGACTTCTACCTGCGCGCCTTCGATACCGGCAACGGTAACGAAATCTGGAAGTCGCGCTTGCCGGTGGGCAGCCAGTCCGGGCCGATGACTTACGTTTCACCGAAAACCGGCAAGCAGTACATCCTGCTGACGGTGGGCGGCGCGCGGCAGTCGACGGATCGTGGGGATTATGTGATTGCCTACGCTTTGCCCAAATAAGGGCTGAAGCTTGAGTCGGAAAAGCCGCGCCATTGCGCGGCTTTTTCTTGGGCGAAAAGGCGTGTGTGGAAATCGGCTAGGATTGAGGCAGTCGAGGGTGCGAGGCGAAGGGCATGACAACAAAGCTACCGACCGCAGTACGCGACCGTGCATTGCAAATCGCCCATCACGAAATGGGCCACTACGTTGTGGCCCGTGTGTTGGGTTTTGAAACGGGCGGTGTGACGCTGACAGTGACCATGGACTTGCGGCATCGAGGCGGGGCGTCCATTTCCTTGGTGCGCCCCATTTCGTCGATAGACACCCTCAAGGACTATCTGGAAGCCCGGATCATGGTGCTCATGGCCGGCGCCATGGCCCAGACGCTGCCTTCAACATCATCAGCCGCCAAACGCGTCGACAAGCCCAAAGCAACGGCCATCCTCAAAGGTGAGCAGGGGGCGGAGCAGGACTACGCAAAAATCAGAGAGCTTCAGCAATTGTTGCGCAACCTCGTCTATCCAGAGACTGATCACGGGCTATCTAACCGCATATCGGCGCAACTCAAAGCGATGACTGATCGGCTGTGGAGTCGGACTCAGAAAATCATCGAAGATCAGGCTGATACGATTGCTGAGTTAGCCGGAGCGCTGTTGGACGGCATGGTCATCGTGGAGCAATGGGGGCGGGCGGCGGATACGTATGAAGTGGTGTTCACCGGTCCGATGCTGGAACGGCAGCGGGCGGTGCAGGCCATCCCTTCGTTACGCGTTTGGACTGACGGTTACAGTGATGCTGTTCAGCACTGGAAGTAATGAAGGGTCGAAGCGTTATTTGCTCGCGAGCATGGCGTCTTGCACCAATAGCAGCAGTGCATCAGTTGCCGCCAACAGTTCGGCAAGTAGGGTTTCATCCACATCCATATATCCTTCATACTCAGCCAGATTGCGGCGCTCGTGACAAAGCGCAAACAGGCGTACCTGGATTTTGTTCAGGCCGAGAGTATGTACAAGGCACTGAAATACCAGATAGCGGCGGTCAGAGCGAAACCCCTGCAACCGCATGGCCGTCAGCGCTAGGGCATGGGCGGCGTTGTAGGCGAGGTCGAAGCGACTGGCAAAGGACAGGGCCGAACTGTGAGCATCCTTCAAACGGTCTGTGGCCGATCTCAGCAGCCCTTCACATTCCTTACGATCTGGCGGTTCAGCTTTGAGGCCGCCGCTACGCACCAGGTTTTCCAGATTTTCGTTACTGCCCATCGGCTACCTCTGCTGGATTGCGGCCAATCAAGTCAATTTTTTCCTGTTGCTCAACCCGCACTACAAAGCTGTTACCGGCCGCCTTCTTGGCTTGCCAGTCGGCCAAGGTATAGAGCGTCGGGTTAATGGTGCGGCCAAGCTGTTCCTCAACGGGCAGTACCCGTTCCATCAAGTCGCTGTAATTGAGATTTTCGCCAATCAGCATCAGGTCAATGTCACTACCTGCATGCTCGTTTCCCTTGGCGATGGAGCCGTAGATAAATGCCCACGTCAGCTGATCACTCAATGGAGCCAAGGCAGCACGCAGTTGCTCTGCAATACCAAAAGTCTTGCGCACGATCCCTAGCAGTTCCGCATAAATGGGGCATTCAGGGTTGGCTTGGTAGTGCGTCTGATTACCCCGTCGACTCATGGTGAGAATGCCTGCGCCATGCAGACGTTCCAGCTCACGCATCAGGCTGCCCTTGCCGACCTGCGCCCAGCGGGATATCTCATTGGCATAGAAGCTCTGATCCGGTTTGCCATACAGCATGCCCAGCACTTTTTGCTGAGTGGCGGTAAACAGGGCATCGCTGAGCGGGATGGCAGGCATGGCTGACTCTATAAGTCCCAAAAAGGGAACGATAGGTCCCTTTTTGGGAATTTTCAACTCTGCCGTGATTATGAGTTTTTCGATGGGGCTGCTTCCTTTGTTGTTTGAACAGGTCGCCGATCCAGCACCTTCGCCACATCATCAATCACCGCCTTGCTCATCGCCGTCAGGTAATGCGCGGCCCAGGCATGGCGGTCGGTGTCTTTGGCGTAGGCGGCGTCCAGGGTTAGTTCTTTGGCGAGATGCAACAGATCGGAAGCTTGAGCTAATGCATCGGCCAGCGGAACGCCGCGACTGACGTGGAATAGCGCCTGGTTTTTGCAGTAGATGAAGGGGGTGAAGCCGATGGTTTTGAGTTCTGAGGATTCGGGCGTACTTGTTGTACTCATGTTCAAACTCCTAATTTTTTAAGACGCTGCCACATTCGTTTCCAAGCGAGTGGGAGGCAGCTGCGCGCAGGTTGGAAAACCGGGAAATTAGGAAACCGGCACGTCCGAGGACGTCCCGCGCACAGCCGCCATAACTCAAAAATGAGAAGGGCAAATCTGTTGCGTTTAATTTCGTCGGGTTTCCAAGCCCGTTCGCTGAATGGTCAGCGACGACCGAAGACTATCCCGTCAAAGAAAAGCGCAACAAGGCATCAAAGTGCCCAAAAAGCAGATTCGGAGTTTGCCTACAAGGTCCTACGGTGTCATCCGATAAAGCGAGACCTTAAATAAACAAAATCAAACGCCAAACATGAAAGCCGCACTTTACGCGGCTTTCATGTTTGGCAGAGCGGGGTGACCTCATTTTCGGAAACGCCTGACATACAGGGCGGCGCGCTGTTGTCGATCATAGGTTCCTTTTCGTGACGTCGAGCCTTGGTTCGAAGTTGGCGGAATGGAGACCGAAGTGACCGCCTATTTTCCAGCGCTGACCATTGGCGACCAGACTTACGATTTTGCTCACCTTGAACCATTCAATCTCATGATCGCGAGCCAGTTGGCCAAGCGCGACTTGCGGGTGCATGTCACTTTTTCGAGTCATTGTTTCAGCCAGGGTTACGACGCGGCGGCGCCTCCCACGGGGGAGCCAATCATCCTCGATGGTGCCGGGCGACCGCGTATCTTCTGTTCAATCTGTTATCGGCTGTCATTGGCGCTACCGGCAGTGATACATGGGTTGAACCATCCCCAGTCCAAGGTCCGTGAGACTGCGACGCGGCGCAATTGGGCTTACTCCATGACGATTGAGGACCCCGCCGGGCCTTATCATGTGTTCTTTGAAATTCGTCGGGCCGCCAGGGGAAAACCGCAGGATCTAAATCTGGTGGTTGAAAGTGCTTATCACCAAACTCGGCAATCGCCGAGATTGCTGGGGAAGATTGGCTTTATGTTGCTATGCGGTAAGGTTTACTTGCGGCAGCCAAGCTCGACAAAACGCTAAAGGCAGAAACGAAAAAAGACGCCATAGGCGTCTTCTTCGATTCGGTAAAGCAGATCCGGACACCACTTGCGAACCGCCTTGCGCGGTTACGGCTTTCGCCGCTGGGAAGCGCTCGATCTCATCCGGTCAGTCGCTTCGATGGAGCCAATCTAATGAAAGACGAAACCTGCGTCAATCATGAGATCTGGTGAGAACCGCGCACTGCGCGGCTTTCTTGTTTGGTGGGCCCACACGGACTTGAACCGTGGACCAAAGGATTATGAGTCCTCTGCTCTAACCAACTGAGCTATAGGCCCTCAGTAGGTCGCGGATTATAGCGACGGTTTCGCGGCTGTGCTATCCGAAAAATCCATTACGGTTGTACGAAGAAACGTCGCGGCGAATTCGTCCGGGGGTAGGGGCAGACTGACGATGTAGCCCTGGATCTGCTCGCAGCCCTCATAGGCCAGGAATTGTTGCTGCGCCTGGGTTTCGACGCCTTCGGCAATCACGGTGAATTGCATGCTGCGGCCGAGGGCGATGATGGCGCGCACGATGGCGACGTCGTGCGGGTCATCGGGCAGGCCGCGGACGAAGGATTGGTCGATCTTGAGAATGTCCAGCGGCAGGCGCTTGAGGTAGCTCAATGACGAGTAGCCGGTGCCGAAGTCGTCGATCGCCAGTTGCACGCCCAGGTGCTTGAGCTGATGCAGCACGCTCAAGGCTTCTTCGGCTTGGCTCATGATGAAGTTTTCGGTGATTTCCAGTTGCAGGAAATCGGGTTTGAGGCGGTAGTCCTTGAGCAGCTGTTCGATGCGCCCGAGCAGGTTCGGTTGGCGCAATTGCGCGCCGGCGAGGTTGACCGACAGCGGGCCAAGGCCCTCGTAGGTTTTGCTCCATTCGTGCATTTGCCGGCAGGCGGTTTCCAGTACCCAGTCGCCGATCTGCAGGATCATGCCGTTTTCTTCGGCCAGGGAAATGAAGTGTTCCGGTGGCACGTCGCCAAAGGTCGGGTGACGCCAGCGAATCAGCGCTTCGGCGCCCACCAGGCGATAGTCGTCGAGGCTGATTTTCGGCTGGTAGTAGAGGTGCAGTTCATTGCGCTCGATGGCGCGGCGCAGTTCATGCTCCAGCGCCACGCGTTCGCTGGCTTGGGCGGTGAGGTCACGGGTGTAGCTTTCGACCCGGTTACGGCCCTTGGCCTTGGAGCGGTACATCGCCGCGTCGGCGTTCTTGATCAGCGTGGCGACGTCGCAGCCGTCCTGTGGATAAAGGCTGGTGCCGATGCTGGAGCTGATGAAGAACTCGTGCTCACCGGCCTGGAACGGCGCGGTGAAGCAGTTGAGCAGCTTGGTCGCGATGTTATCGGCATCGCTAGGCTGCTGAAGGCCGGGCAGCAGAATGATGAACTCGTCGCCGCCCAGACGCGCGACGGTGTCGATGTCGCGCAGCTGTTCCTTGAGACGCACGGCAATGCCCTTGAGCAGCAGGTCGCCGACCGGGTGACCGAGGCTGTCGTTGATGTGTTTGAAACGGTCGAGGTCGAGGAACAGCACCGCGCCCTGGCCACCGTTTTCTTTCTGGGTGTTGAGCGCGGTCAGCAAGCGGCTTTCGAAAAGTGTGCGGTTGGGCAGGCCGGTCAGCGGATCGTGGTGCGCCTGGTAGTCGAGTTTGGCTTGGGCGTGCTTGAGGCTCGAAATGTCGGCGAACACCGCCACAAAGTGAGTGATGAATTTGTCGCGGTTGCGCACGGCGCTGATGGTCAGCCAGCTCGGGTAGAGCTCGCCGTTCTTGCGCCGGTTGGAAATCTCGCCTTGCCAGTGACCTTCGGCGGTCAATTGGTGCCACATAGCGGCGTAAAACGCGCTGTCATGCAGGCCTGAGGCGAGCAGGCGCGGGGTGTGGCCCAGCGCTTCGCTTTCGCTGTAACCGGTGATTTCCGTGAATGCGCGGTTGACTGCGCTGATGTGTTGCTGGGTATCGGTGATCAGCACGCCTTCGGCGGTGCTCTCGAATACGGTAGCGGCCTGTTGCAGTTTTTCCTGCATCAGGTGGCGCTCGGTGATGTCCCGGGCGATGGTCAGCATGCAGTCCTCGTCGCCAATCGGCAGCGGACGACTGGACACTTCGCAGAGGCGGATCTGCCCGTCGCTGCGGCGGATATGGCAACTGAAGTCGCGGACAAAGCCGTCGCGGTGCAGCAGATCGAGCATCTGTTTGCGTTCGTTGAGATTGACCCAGATCCCCAGATCCAGCGCCGAGCGATCCACCGACATCGCACTGTTGAACCCGGTGATGCGGCTGAAACCCTCGTTGACCTCCAGCAGCAAGCCATCGCTCTGCCGGGACAGCAGCAAGCCGTCCGGGGAGGCATGGAAGGCCTTGGCGAATTTCTCTTCGGAGGTTTGCAGTTGCTGTTGGGTTTCCTTGAGCTGGGTGATGTCGCGCACGACCACCACCAGTGCCGGAGTGGTATCGAGGTCGAACGGTTCCGCCGAGATCAGGCCGGTAAACACCTGGCCATTGCTGCGGCGAAAGGGCATCTCCAGGTTGCGGATGCTGCCGGCCTGCAAGCGCTGCAACAAGCCCGGTCCCACACCGGGAATGCCCCAGATGTTGAGGTCGGTGGCGGTCTGGCCGATGACATCTTCGGCACGCAGGCCGATCTGTTCTTCGAACGCTTCGTTCACTTCCAGCAGGCAACCGTCGGAGAGGCGCGCGATGACCAGAATGTCCGGGCATTGTTGAAACACCGAGGCAAACTTTTGCTCCGACAGACGCAGCGCTTCTTCGGTGCGCTTGGCCTCACTGATGTCGATCATCAGCCCGCGCATCACCGGTTCATGGCCGTGTTCGATCAGGCTGACGATGTCGCGCACCCACAAGCAGCGCCCGTCAGCGGTGATCACCCGGTAATCGAGGCTGTGATCGCGCCCGGCCAACACTTCGTGATCGCAAAAGCTTTGCGCGCGAATGAGATCGGCGGGGTGAATGATGTTGCGCCAGAAGCCTGGAATCAGCCAATGCGACAGGGGATAACCGAGCAGGTCTTCAGCGTGGGGCGACACATAGCTGTAGGTGAAGTCGCTCATCCGCGCTTCCCAGGCGATGGCCGACAGGCTCTCTACCAGCCCGCGGTAGTGATATTCGCTGCTGCGCAGTTCCTGCTCGAGATCAACGCGGCGGGCAATTTCCGAACTCAAGCGGCGGTTGATACGGATCACCGCCACCAGCACCGCAATCAGCAGCAGTAGCCCCGGCAGGCCGTAGACCAGCAGGTCGGACCAGAATGTTCGATGATCGAGGACGTTGCCGACCCAATGTTCCTGAATGGCGCTGATTTCGGCTGGGGACATGTCTGCCAGGACTTTATCCAGGATGCCAATCAGCACCTTGTTGTCTCGCGGCACACCCATGGCCAGTTGATAGCGGTAAGGGGTTTCGCCGCTGACGTACAGCCCGTCGAGCTTGAGCTGGCGCAGGCTCCAGACGCTGGAGGCGAGATCACCGACCACGGCGTCCACTTCATCGGTCGCCAGCGCCTGCAAAGCCGAGCTGACGTTGGGCATTGCCACCAGATTCAAGTCGGGGTGGTGGGTGCGTAACAGCTCGTGGGGTGCATAGTTTTCCACCACGGCGATTTTAAGACTGTACAGGTCCTGGATTTTGCGCGGCTGGGGACCGCCGACGTGCGCCAGGATGACAATCGGGAAGTCCAGATAGGGTCGGGTGAACGACAGGAACGCCTGGCGTTCCGGGGTCGACATGATGCCCGGCAGCAGGTCTAGCTTGCCTTGTTTGGCCTGTTCAAGCACAACCGTCCAACTGACCGGTTCGATGGGCGTCAGTTTGACGGCCAATCGCTGGCGAATCAGGTCGATATAGTCCGCCGCAAGGCCCTGGTAGCGCCCCTGATCGTCGCGAAACTCAAAGGGCGGCCAGGACGCATCGACACCCAGGCGCAAGTCCGGGTGGGCCGCAAGCCAGCTACGTTCTTCGTCGGTTAGAGTCAGCGCGCCAGCCGTTGCGGTCCAGGTCATGAGCGACAGCAAAAAAAGCACGGTCGGCAGTCTGGGCATAACGGTCTCGTTATGGCTCTGGGGAATGTTTCGAGTGTAGACGGGCTATGGAGCGGAGGGGGGCGTGCGGAGATATTAATCTGCCATAAAACAAAACCCCCGGCCTGGGCCGGGGGTTCTGGTATCACTCGTCGAGGAAGGAGCGCAGATGCTCGCTTCTCGTCGGGTGGCGCAGCTTGCGCAGCGCCTTGGCTTCGATCTGACGAATCCGTTCACGGGTCACGTCGAACTGCTTACCAACCTCTTCGAGGGTGTGGTCGGTATTCATGTCGATACCGAAGCGCATGCGCAGTACCTTGGCTTCACGGGCAGTGAGGCCGGACAGCACTTCGCGAGTCGCTTCTTTAAGGCTCTCAACAGTGGCGACATCGATTGGCGACTGCATGGTCGAGTCTTCGATGAAGTCACCCAGATGGGAGTCTTCGTCATCACCGATCGGGGTTTCCATGGAGATCGGCTCTTTAGCGATCTTCAATACCTTGCGGATCTTGTCCTCAGGCATTTCCATGCGTTCGCCCAGCTCTTCCGGGGTCGGTTCGCGACCCATTTCCTGCAACATCTGCCGGGAAATACGGTTGAGCTTGTTGATCGTCTCGATCATGTGCACCGGAATACGGATGGTGCGGGCCTGGTCGGCGATCGAGCGAGTGATCGCCTGACGGATCCACCAGGTGGCATAAGTCGAGAATTTGTAGCCGCGGCGGTATTCAAACTTGTCTACCGCTTTCATCAAACCGATGTTGCCTTCCTGGATCAGATCGAGGAATTGCAGGCCACGATTGGTGTACTTCTTGGCGATGGAGATCACCAGACGCAAGTTCGCTTCAACCATCTCTTTCTTCGCGCGGCGGGCCTTGGCCTCACCGATCGACATGCGACGGTTGATGTCCTTGATCTCGGCGATGGTCAGACCGGTTTCGGTCTCCAGCGCGGTCAGCTTCTGCTGGCAACGAATGATGTCCGGCTGAACGCGACCAATGGCTTCAGCGTATTTGCTTTTGCCTTTGGCCAGTGCGTCGGACCAGCTTTCGTCGACTTCATTGCCCGGGAACTGGCGCAGGAAGTCGGCACGCGGCATGCGCGCATCACGGACACAGAGCTGCATGATTGCACGCTCTTGCTGACGCAGACGGTCCAGGGCACTGCGAACACGCTCGACCAGGCCTTCGAATTGCTTCGGCACCAGCTTGATCGGCATGAACAGCTCGGCCAAGGCCAACAATTCAGCGATAGCTGCCTTGTTGCTGCGACCGTGCTTTTTCAGGGCCTTGCGGGTGATTTCCATCTGATCGGACACGGCGCCAAAACGCTGCGCAGCGATGACCGGGTCTGGACCGCTTTCGGCTTCTTCTTCGTCATCCGAGGCTTCAGCTTCATCGTCGTCGGTATCGTCATCCGCTTTTGCGGCCTTCGGGTCGATCGGCGGTGGCACTTCTGCCGCAGGCGGCGCAATGCCGTCGTCCGGGTCGATATAACCGCTCAGGACGTCGGACAGGCGACCACCTTCGGTGGTGACGCGAGTGTACTCGGAGAGAATATGGTCAACCGTGCCAGGGAAGTGCGCGATTGCGCTCATCACTTCACGGATGCCCTCTTCAATACGCTTGGCGATTTCGATTTCGCCTTCACGTGTGAGGAGCTCTACCGTACCCATTTCGCGCATGTACATGCGCACTGGGTCGGTGGTACGGCCAATGTCGGTCTCGACCGCTGCCAACGCGGCGGCTGCTTCTTCCGCAGCGGCCTCGTCGGTATCGGCGTCGGCCAGCATAAGGGCGTCCGCATCCGGAGCACTCTCGTGTACGGGAATCCCCATGTCATTAATCATGCGGATGATGTCTTCCACCTGCTCTGGATCTGAAATATCCTCAGGCAGGTGGTCGTTGACCTCGGCGTAAGTCAGATACTTCTGCTCACGACCCAGTTTGATCAACTCAATAATACGAGACTGCTGTTGCGCTTTTCCGGACATAACACCCTATCCACTGAAGGTCTTGGCGGGCAAAAAACAAGCCGAGGATTATACCTGAGCTATGACCTCACGCGCCAGTTGAGGTCGGGTTTGATGCGGAAACATTCTGTTTTAGAAGGTCGCGCATCTGTTTCGCTATCTGTATTTGCTCATCAGCCGACAATCCCGGCTGCCTTGCTTTTTTGATGAGTTCGTCGAGGGTCTGCGTATGTTGACCCGCAGATAACCTAGTAATGGTGTCTAAAAACTGCTGTTCAAGGTTGTCGCCGTCAATTAGCCATTCCTTTTCTGCAAGTGCTTTCAAAAGACGCCCTTGCTCTGTGCCGTGCCAACGGGCCATCAACTGAATAGAGTTTAGCTTAGGATTTTTCTGCACCGCCTCGATCAAGGCGATTAGTACCTGAGCGTACGTATTGCTCTCGTTGGCAAAATGTTCGGCACTCTCAACCTTGCCAGCCAATTGCGGGTGGTGGATAAGCGTGCGCAATGCGATAAGCGTTGGCGCTTCTACCGCTACTGGCGTACGTGGGGCATAGGCTTCGTCGCGGTCACCGCGCTTGCCGTTTTTGCTCCATGGCTTCTTGTCCCATTTCTTGCCGCCGGCGCCGGGTTTCTTCGGCGTCCATTCCTGCTGGGGCGCGTAGGCCTCTTGAGGTTGATGGAAGTCGGAGTAGTCCGGCATGGCGTCGTAATCCATGCCTGGGTCATAAACCGGCGGTGCGTCTTGCGGCGCGCTGTGCGCCAGTTGGCTGACCGCTTCACCACTCAACCCCGTGATTTCCGTCAGGCGCTGGCGCATCAGAATGCGCAGGTTGGCGCCGGGGATTTTGTCGATCAACGGTGCGGCGAGGGTGGCCATGTGGGCCTTGCCCTCGAGCGAGCGTGGGTCGGCTTCTTCGGTCAGTTGCTGGAAGAAATAATCCGCCAGCGGCTGGGCGTGCTGATTGATGCGCGCGCGGAAGGCGTCAGTGCCTTCGGAGCGGACCAAGGTGTCCGGGTCCTCGCCTTCGGGCAGGAACAGGAAGCGTGCACGGCGACCGTCTTGCAGGCTCGATAACGTTGCTTCCAAGGCTCGCCAGGCGGCATTGCGACCAGCCTGGTCGCCGTCGAAGCAAAACAGAACGCTGGGCACGACACGAAACAGTCGTTTCAAGTGTTCTTCGCTGGTGGCGGTGCCCAGGGTCGCTACGGCATTGCGCAAGCCTTGCTGGGCGAGGGCGATGACGTCCATGTAGCCTTCGACGACGATGATTTCGTCGAGGTTGCGATTGTTCTTGCGTGCTTCATACAGGCCGTAGAGTTCCTGGCCTTTATGGAAAACCGGGGTTTCCGGGGAGTTCAGGTATTTCGGCTTGTCATCACCCAGTACTCGGCCGCCGAAGGCAATGATGCGCCCACGGCTGTCGCGGATCGGGAACATCACCCGGTCGCGGAAGCGATCATAACGTTTGCCGGTTTCGGCGTTTTCGATCAGCAGGCCGGCATCGATCATGGCTTTTTGTTGCAGGGTGTCGCTGCTCAAGTGTTTGAACAGGTTATCCCAGCCGGGTGGTGCAAAGCCGAGGCCGAAGTCCCGGGCGATCTCCCCGGTCAGGCCGCGACCCTTCAGGTAATCCACGGCGGCTTTGCGCGATGGATGGCTTTTGAGAGCCTGACGATAAAAGTCGGCGGCGGCCGTGAGCAGCGGGTACAGCGGTGAATCGGTCGGCTGTCGCGGTTTGTGCGAGCGACCGCCTTCTTCCCTTGGGACTTCCATGCCGGCCGCTTTGGCCAGGTCTTCGACAGCCTGGACGAAATCCAGGTTGTCGTGGTCCATGATGAAGCCCAGCGCATTGCCGCCAGCGCCGCAGCCGAAACAATAGTAGAACTGTTTGTCGGGGCTGACGCTGAAGGACGGGGTTTTCTCTTTGTGAAACGGGCAGCAGGCGGTGTAGTTCTTGCCGGCTTTTTTCATTTGCAGGCGCGAGCTGACCACATCGACGATGTCGGTGCGGTTCAGAAGGTCGTCAATGAAGCTCTGGGGAATTAGCCCGGCCATGGCGTTCTCGTCATCTGCGCTGAAAGGGTCCGAAACGAAGGGCGGCCGGACGCGGGTCATGATTTGAGGCGCGCAAGCTGTGCGGCTCGACCAGTGTCGTCTGCGTAATCGCTATCGGGAAGTGTATCTGCCGAAAATCCACTGACGTTAATTCCAATCAGTATTCGACTATTTGAAAGTGTTGCGCTGAATCCGGCTGCGGCCCGTCAAGGGTCTCGGATAGCTCATCATTTGGCATGCAAGAGATGCCTTGGGCTGATCGTCGTGAGAGGAATCAGTGGGTGTGCTCGTCAGTAGCCTTGAAAGGCTCGTCAGAAAAGACGTGCACCGCTGGCAAAAGAGCCAGGTCTGACGCGGTGAAGCAGATTTGTCTTGGTCGCGTCTGCGGCTTCGACAGTGAAGCATCAAGCGTTTTACGCAAATGCCATTAGCCCGGCTGAGAGCCGGGCTTGGCAGAAGCTTGCTACGATCGTCTGTGTATTAGTACAGACGAACGGCGCGGCGCTGTTCGCGCTGAACTTTCTTGGCGTGACGCTTAACAGCGGCTGCTGCTTTGCGCTTACGCTCAGAAGTTGGCTTCTCGTAAAATTCGCGGCTACGAACTTCAGCCAGTACACCGGCTTTTTCGCAGGAGCGCTTGAAACGACGCAGAGCTACGTCGAAGGGTTCGTTCTCTTTTACTTTGACGGCTGGCATCCAGAGCTACCTTCATTCATTACCGGGGTCAACATCCTCGCGGCAAAAGAGCACTTGAAGACGTCGGTTTTTAAGGGTTGCGGATGTTAACCCCTCATCGCACGGAATGCAAAGCCTCTGATCGAAAACCGCTGGTCGGGGCATCACGCGACGACTATTATGCGCGCCTTCGAATTCAGCCTAAACAAGGCGCAAACCCATGCTAGTACTGGGATTAGAAACCTCCTGCGACGAAACTGGTGTCGCATTATATGACAGTGAACGCGGCCTGCTGGCCGACGCGCTGTTCAGCCAGATCGACCTGCACCGTGCCTATGGTGGCGTTGTGCCGGAGCTGGCCTCGCGTGATCACGTCAAACGCATGCTGCCCTTGATTCGTCAGGTGTTGGCCGAAGCCGACTGCGTGCCGACCGAGATCGATGCGATCGCCTACACCGCGGGTCCCGGCCTGGTCGGGGCGTTGCTGGTGGGTGCTTCCTGCGCTCAGGCCCTGGCCTTTGCCTGGGGCATTCCGGCGCTGGGCGTGCACCACATGGAAGGTCACTTGCTGGCGCCGATGCTGGAGTCGCAACCACCGGAATTTCCGTTCGTCGCTTTGTTGGTGTCGGGTGGGCATACGCAGCTGGTTCAGGTCGATGGAATCGGTCAGTACACGCTGCTGGGCGAGACACTCGACGACGCTGCAGGCGAAGCCTTTGACAAGACCGCGAAGATGATGGGCCTGCAATATCCGGGTGGCCCGGAAATCGCGCGCATGGCAGAGCAGGGCGCTGCGGGACGTTTCACCTTCCCGCGTCCGATGTGCGACCGCCCTGGCCTGGATTTCAGCTTCAGCGGCCTGAAAACCTTCGCGCTGAATACCTGGCAGCAGTGCGTCAGCGCCGGGGACGACAGTGAGCAAGCCCGTTGCGACATCGCGCTGGCGTTCCAGCAGGCCGTGGTGGAGACTTTGACCATCAAGTGCAAGCGAGCCCTCAAGGCGGCTGGCATGAAGCGTCTGGTGATTGCTGGCGGCGTGAGTGCCAACAAGGCTTTGCGCACTTCGCTGGAAAAAATGCTCGGCGACATGAAGGGCGATGTTTTTTATGCCCGTCCGCAGTTTTGCACCGATAACGGCGCGATGATTGCGTTTGCCGGCTGCCAGCGTTTGCAGGCGGGTCAGCAGGAAAGCCTGGCGATCACTGTGCAGGCGCGCTGGCCGATGGAGCAATTGTCGGCGTTGTGATGAGCTGGACTCATGTCCGGCAACTAAAAATGCCGTTCGCGCCCGGCAAACAGGTCGCGTAGATTGCCGCGGTGGCGCCAGACGATCAGCCCGGTGAGCGCGGTCATGGGCAGCAGCGCTGCCGGTTCTTGCCAGGCCAGCAGCGGTAGGGTCAGCGGCGTGGCGATCAGGGCCGCCAGTGAACTTGTACGGGTCAGGTAGAACGTCAGCAGCCAGGCGCAAACCGCCAACAGTGCTGCCGGCGGGTACAGGCCCAACAACATTCCGGCAGCGGTGGCGACACCCTTGCCACCGCGAAAGCGGAAGTACAGCGGGAACAGGTGACCGATGACGGCACAGACGCCGATCCAGGCCTGATCTTGTAGCGAAAGGCCCGCAACAGCGGCGATCAGCACGGGCAGCAAGCCTTTGCAGAGATCGCCGAGCAAGGTCAGGATGGCGAGTTTTTTGCCGGCCAGACGCAACATGTTGGTGGCACCGGCATTGCCCGAGCCACTCATTCGCGGATCGGGATTACCGGTCAGTCGGCTGAGCAAAATGGCGAAGGACAGAGAGCCGAGCAGGTAGGCGAGGATCGCCAATAACCAAAACATGCTAACTATTCCGGGCGAGGACGCCCTGATTCTAACGGCGCAATGCGCCCTTGTCGTGTAGCGGAGAAAAGTGCTTGGACAGAGTGTTTATCGAGGGCCTGGAAGTTGACACCGTGATCGGTGCCTACGACTGGGAGCGAGGCATCCGACAGTGCTTGCGTCTTGATCTGAGTTTCGCCTGGGACAATCGTCCGGCAGCCGCCGGTGATGATCTGACCCTGGCGCTTGACTACGCGAGTGTTTCGTCGCGCATCCAGGGCTTTGCCGAGCAGGCGCAATTCCAACTGGTCGAAACCTTCGCCGAGCGTCTGGTTGAAGTGCTGATGAGCGAATTCAAGATCACCTGGATGCGCCTCAAGCTGACCAAGCCAGGCGCAGTTCCTGCGGCTACTGGTGGCGTTGGTGTGGAGATCGAGCGCGGATGTCGCTGACTCAGGTGTATCTCGGGCTCGGTAGCAATATCGAGCGCGAAACCCATTTGCAGGCCGGCCTGGATGCCTTGGCGGGTTTCCTGGTGGATATCCATTGTTCGCCGGTCTTCGAAAGCCAGCCAGTGGGGATCAAGAGCGGGCCGTTCTTCAATTTCGTGGTATCGGCCTACACCGATTTGCCGCTGATGGAGCTGGATCGCCGGCTGAAATTCATCGAAGCCGACAATGGCCGCTACGCACCGGACCGCAAGGGTTTGCCGCTGGACATCGACGTGTTGTTGTTTGGTGATCTGGTGGGCAACTTCGATGGCTTGATCCTGCCGCGGGCGGAAATTCTGAAAAATGCCTTTGTGCTGTGGCCGTTGTCGCTGATTGCGCCGGATCGGGTGCATCCCGGTGTAGGTAAAAGTTTCGCCACACTGTGGAGCGAGGCGCAGATTGATCAGGTGTTGGCGCCGGTGGCATTCGAATGGCGCGGTGAGCAGCTGACGCTTTCGAGTATGTTGTGACTGTTATGACGCCATCGCGGGCAAGCCTTGCTCCTACGGGTTTGTGTCGTTCATCAAATTTGGTAAACGACACAAGTCCGTAGGAGCAAGGCTTGCCCGCGATGCTTTTCAGTCAGACGCCGCCTCTTTGTAGGCCTTCAACGCTTTAAGCCGTTCGCGCTTGATCGCCTCACCCAACTCGGGCCCCTTGAATCCCTTTTCCAGCAACGGCTGAACCGCGACGCTACGAGCCGCAGTTGCCGCTCCGCGCAAATAATCCGCCTGTGGGTAACTTCTCTCCTCCAATCCTTTGCGCCCGCGTGCGTCCATCTCGCACGCCGCGATGAATTCTTCGAATCGTTGCGGCCGACGGTAAACGTCGAAGCTTTGCAGCAACTCCAGCAAGGTCGAGGGCTTCAGTTCCAGCGCACGATGGCCGTGGGTGTGATATTCGCCCACCAACAACGCCAGTTCCTGGCAATCCCTCGGTGCCTTGAAGCGTTCGTTGACCGCTTTGATCAGCTTCAGTCCCTTGAACTCGTGGGCAATGTGCCGGGGCCATTCCTCTTCCGGTGTCAGGCCTTTGCCGAGGTCGTGCAGCAGGCAGGCCCAGCGCACGGTCAGCGGTTGTTTGTGCAACGCGGCCTGTTCCAGCACGCTCAGGGTATGTACGCCTGTGTCGATTTCCGGATGGTGGGCCTCCGGTTGCGGTACGCCGAACAATGCGTCGACCTCTGGCATCAGCACCTTGAGTGCGCCGCAAGCACGCAGCACTTCAATGAATACTTGAGGCTGGTTTTCCATCAGCGCGCGGGAGATCTCTTTCAAGCTCCGCTCCGCCGTCAACGCTTCCAGTTCACCGGACTCGCTGAGTTGACGCATCAGCTCCAGCGTTTCGGGGGCAACGGTGAAACCTAGGCCGGCATAGCGTGCGGCAAAGCGCGCAACTCGCAGAACCCTGAGCGGATCTTCGGCAAACGCGGGGGATACATGGCGAAGAATGCGTGCTTCAAGATCGCGCTGGCCATGGTAGGGATCGGTCAGCTTCTGTTGATCATCCTCGGCCATGGCATTGATCGTCAGGTCGCGGCGGATCAGGTCTTCTTCGAGGGTTACTTCAGGGCTGGCGTGGAACGTAAAACCGCCATATCCGCGTCCGCTTTTGCGTTCGGTTCGGGCTAGGGCGTATTCCTCACCGGTTTTTGGATGAAGGAAAACCGGGAAATCCGCGCCTACCGGGCGATATCCCTTGGCGAGCATCTCTTCGGTAGTGGCGCCGACCACGACGCGATCGACGTCGGTGACCGGGATGCCCAGCAGGCGATCACGCACCGCACCGCCAACTTTATAAATCCGCATAAAAAACCTCCGTTAGCTCGACAGGATAACCGTTGCGTCGGGCTTTCGGAGGCACAAACAGAATCAAAGATGGATGACGGCCAGGTCCAGTCGGCCGTAATCGCCTTCGCTGTGTTCGCTTCTGGGTGGCACATGGTGGGTTTTCATCACCTGATCCCCTTGCAGGGTTTCCAGATGAATGTCGAAGCCCCAGAGACGATGCAGATGTTTGAGCACTTCCTCGGTGGACTCTCCCAGCGGTTTGCGGTCGTGTTGCTGGTGGCGCAGGGTCAGCGAGCGGTCGCCACGACGGTCGATGCTGTAGATCTGCACGTTGGGTTCGCGGTTGCCCAGGTTGTACTGGGCGGCCAGGGTTTCACGGATGATCCGGTAGCCGCCCTCGTCGTGAATCGCCGGGACCAGCAGGTCGTCCTTTTGATCGTCGTCGAGAATGCTGAACAGCTTGAGATCGCGGATCACCTTCGGTGACAGGTACTGCAGGATGAAGCTCTCATCCTTGAAGCTGCTCATGGCGAACTTGATGGCTGCGAGCCAGTCGGTGCCGGCGATGTCAGGGAACCAGCGGCGATCTTCTTCCGTAGGCTCTTCACACATGCGGCGGATATCGCGGTACATGGCAAACCCCAGCGCATACGGGTTGATGCCGCTGTAGTAGGGGCTGTCAAAGCCCGGTTGGAAGACCACGCTGGTGTGGGATGTCAGGAACTCCATCATGAAGCCGTCGGTGACCAGGCCCTCGTCGTACAAGTCGTTCATCAGGGTGTAGTGCCAGAACGTGGCCCAGCCTTCGTTCATCACCTGGGTCTGACGTTGCGGGTAGAAGTACTGGGCGATCTTGCGCACGATCCGCACGATTTCACGCTGCCAAGGCTCAAGCAGTGGCGCATGTTTTTCGATGAAATACAGGATGTTTTCCTGCGGCTCGGCAGGGAAGCGTGCGTTGTCCTTGTCGCTGTACTTGTCCGCGCCTTTTGGAATGGTGCGCCACAGGTCGTTGATCTGTTTCTGCAGGTGTTCCTCTCGGTCCTTTTGCCGGCGACGTTCCTCTTCGGCAGAAATCGGATAAGGGCGTTTGTAGCGGTCGACGCCGTAGTTCATCAGGGCATGGCAGGAATCGAGCAGGTCCTCGACCGCATCGATGCCGTGGCGTTCTTCGCACTGCATGATGTACTGCTTGGCGAACACCAGGTAATCGATGATAGAACTGGCGTCAGTCCAGGTGCGGAACAGGTAATTGCCTTTGAAAAAGCTGTTATGGCCATAGCAGGCATGCGCCACGACCAACGCCTGCATGCAGATGGTGTTTTCTTCCATCAGGTAGGCGATGCACGGGTCGGAGTTGATCACGATCTCGTAGGCCAGCCCCATTTGGCCACGGCTGTAGGACTTTTCAGTGCTGAGGAAGTGTTTGCCGTAGGACCAGTGGTGATAGCCCAGTGGCATGCCGACGGAAGCGTAGGCGTCCATCATCTGTTCGGCGGTGATCACTTCGATCTGGTTAGGGTAGGTATCGAGCGCGTAACCGGCCGCAATACGGCTGATTTCGCGGTCGTAGGCCTGGATCAGCTCGAACGTCCATTCGGAGCCGGTGGATATGGGTTGGCGCTTCTGCTCTTTGGCGGTCATGTCACTAACCTGCGCTGGAAGAGTTCACGGAAGACCGGATAGATATCCCCGGCCGAGACCAGTTGTTGCTGGGCAAAAGTGTCAGAAAAGGCTTCGGCGATGCGTTCGTACTCGAACCACAGGGCCTGATGTTCGCGTGGGGTTATCTCAACGTAAGTGTAGTACTGCACGAACGGCATGATCTGGTTGATCAGGATGTCGCGGCAGATGGGCGAGTCGTCGTTCCAGTTGTCGCCGTCGGAAGCCTGGGCGGCGTAGATGTTCCATTCGTTGGCCGGGTAGCGCTCGGCCATGATCTCTTGCATCAGCTTCAGGGCGCTGGAGACGATGGTGCCGCCGGTTTCACGGGAGTAGAAAAACTCCTCCTCATCCACTTCGCGGGCGCTGGTGTGGTGACGGATGAACACAACGTCGATCTTGTCGTAGTTACGCTTGAGAAACAGGTACAGCAGGATAAAGAAGCGCTTGGCGATATCCTTTGTCGCCTGGGTCATTGAGCCGGACACGTCCATCAGGCAGAACATCACCGCTTTCGAACTGGGGTTGGGTTGCTTGATCAGCAGGTTGTACTTGAGGTCGAAGGTGTCGAGAAACGGCACGCGATGAATGCGCGCGCTGAGTTTTTCGATTTCTGCTTCGAGGTCCTGAATATCGCCGAAGTTATCCGGTTCTTCCTGCTTCAATCGCAGAAGTTCTTCCTTGGCTTCGCGCAATTTTGCCCGGCTGCTGCCGGACAGGGCGATTCGTCGTGCATGGGCTGAGCGCAGGGTGCGGATGATGTTGATCCGCGACGGATTGCCCTCGTTGCTGATCCCGGCACGCACGGTCTTGAAGGTGTCGGTGCCGGTCAGGTTGCGCTTGACCAGGTTCGGCAGTTCAAGGTCCTCGAACATGAACTCGAGGAATTCTTCCTGGGTGATCTGGAAGACGAACTCGTCCATCCCTTCGCCCGAGTTACCGGCCTTGCCAGGCCCTCTGCCACCGCCACCTCCCGGTGGACGGGCAATGTGCTCGCCGCTGGTGAATTCCTTGTTGCCGGGGTGCACGACCGTCTGTTTGCCGCCGCGACCATGGTGAAGCACCGGCTCGTCGATGTCGCGGCCGGGAATGCTGATTTGCTCGCCGTGCTCCATATCGGTAATGGAGCGCCGACTGACCGCCTCTTCGACAGCCTTCTTGATGTGATCACGGTAACGCCGCAGAAACCGCTGACGGTTCACCGTGCTCTTGTTCTTGCCATTGAGACGTCGGTCGATCACATAGCTCATAGGGAGCCCTCCGGGCAGCTTCCAGTTACAAGCTTCAAGCCGCAAGCTCAAAGCTTTTAAAGCAAGCGGTGGCTGGAAAAACGGGCCTCAAGCACCCACTCGGTGTGCTTGAGGCTTGTAGCTTGCCGCTTGCCGCTGCCTCACTGTGATTTTCTGACCCGCAGATACCACTCGGACAGCAGTCGTACCTGTTTGTCGGTGTAGCCCCGCTCGACCATCCGTGTGACGAAGTCGTTGTGTTTCTGCTGGTCTTCTTTGCTGGCCTTGGCATTGAAGCTGATGACCGGCAGCAGGTCCTCGGTGTTGGAGAACATTTTCTTCTCGATGACCACCCGCAGTTTTTCGTAGCTGAGCCAGGTCGGGTTCTTGCCGTTGTTGTTGGCCCGGGCGCGCAGTACGAAGTTGACGATTTCGTTGCGGAAATCTTTCGGATTGCTGATGCCGGCCGGTTTTTCGATTTTTTCCAGTTCCTCGTTCAGGGCTACGCGGTTGAGGATCTCGCCGGTTTCCGGATCGCGGTATTCCTGGTCCTGGATCCAGAAGTCGGCGTACAGCACGTAGCGATCGAAGATGTTCTGGCCGTACTCGCTGTAAGACTCGAGGTAGGCAGTCTGGATTTCCTTGCCGATGAATTCGATATAACGCGGTGCCAGGTACTCCTTCAGGAAACGCAGGTAGCGTTCGCGGGTCTCGGCCTGGAACTGTTCCTGTTCGATCTGTTGTTCCAATACGTAGAGCAAATGCACCGGGTTGGCGGCGATTTCGTGCGGATCGAAGTTGAACACCTTCGACAGGATCTTGAACGCGAAGCGGGTCGACAGACCGTTCATGCCTTCGTCGACACCGGCGTTGTCGCGGTATTCCTGGATCGACTTGGCCTTCGGATCGGTGTCCTTGAGGTTCTCGCCGTCATACACGCGCATCTTGGAATAGATGTTGGAGTTTTCCGGCTCCTTCAGGCGCGACAGCACAGTGAACTGCGCCAGCATTTTCAAGGTGTCGGGCGCGCAATGGGCCTTGGCCAGCGAGCTGTTGAACAGCAGTTTGTCGTAGATCTTCACTTCGTCGCTGACCCGCAGGCAGTACGGCACTTTGACGATGTAGATCCGGTCGATGAACGCTTCGTTGTTCTTGTTGTTGCGGAAGGTATGCCATTCCGATTCGTTGGAGTGGGCCAGCAGGATCCCGGTGAATGGAATCGCGCCCAGGCCTTCGGTACTGTTGTAGTTACCTTCCTGGGTGGCGGTCAGCAATGGGTGCAGCACCTTGATCGGCGCCTTGAACATTTCGACGAATTCCATCAGGCCCTGGTTGGCCCGGCACAGTGCGCCCGAGTAGCTGTAGGCGTCGGCGTCGTTTTGCGGGAATTCTTCCAGTTTGCGGATATCGACCTTGCCCACCAATGCCGAGATGTCCTGGTTGTTTTCATCTCCCGGCTCGGTTTTGGCCACGGCGATCTGGTTGAGGATCGACGGGTACAGTTTCACCACGCGGAACTGGCTGATGTCGCCGCCGAATTCGGCCAGGCGCTTGGTGGCCCATGGCGACATGATGGTGTTGAGGTAGCGCCGTGGAATGCCGAAGTCTTCCTCGAGGATCGCGCCATCTTCAGTGGCGTTGAACAGACCCAGAGGCGATTCGAATACCGGCGAGCCCTTGATCGCGTAGAAGGGGACTTTCTCGATCAGCTGTTTGAGCTTCTCGGCCAGGGACGATTTACCGCCACCGACGGGACCGAGCAGATAGAGGATTTGTTTCTTCTCTTCCAGGCCCTGAGCGGCATGGCGGAAATACGAAACGATCTGGTCGATGCATTCTTCCATCCCGTGGAAGTCTTCAAAGGCCGGATAGCGGCGGATCACCTTGTTGGAGAAGATTCGCGACAGTCTCGAGTTGGTCGAGGTGTCGAGCAGCTCCGGTTCACCGATGGCCAGGAGCAGACGCTCGGCGGCGGAAACGTAGGCGCTACGGTCCTGTTTGCACAGTTCCAGATACTCTTGCAGCGAGAGTTCTTCCTGGCGTGTGGACTCGAAACGTTGTTGGAAGTGGCTAAAGATACTCATGACGTCACCTCGCTCGATACGTGGAGCCGACGCCGGATCATTCAGTCGATGCTGGCAGCAACCGAACAGGCAGTCGCTGTTTACCCCCCAGAAACCTTTCGCAGCTGACTACTGCGAAAGCTACTCCCGATGATCCGCGCGCCGGTGTACCGGCTCTCCCCTGTTTTGGATGGCCTGCGCTTAAGGATAGTTGGGAATTCGGGAGGTAAAGGCGAGATACGTAATTAGTTGTGGCAGACCGTTCGTCTGCCACCGCGCTAGCCCGCGGGAGCCGGGGGCTTGCGTGTTACAAAAAAATTATTCAGAGGTGCCTTGCGCCGTATCTGAAGGATACGTCGCACGCCACAGCTCAAAACCGCCATCCATGCTGTAGACGTCGGAGAAGCCCTGGCTGATCAGGTAGGCGGCAGCGCCCTGGCTGGAATTGCCGTGGTAGCAGACCACGACAGTCGGTGCATCAAGGTCGGCACCCTGGATGAAAGCGTGCAGCGAATGATTGTCCAGATGCTTCGAGCCGGCGATGTGCAGGGCGGCGAAAGTGGCGGGATCACGAACATCAACCACCACTGCGCCTTGTTCGCGCAGGGTATGGGCCTGTTCCGGGGGAATACGTTTGAATTCGCTCATGGCGGGCTCCTGTGGCTCGGCTGAAAGCGCAGTCTAGCGCGGGGCGCTGGCTGACGATGGTTCGGAAATTTGTGGGGTGAGCGGTGACGTGGCGGCATTGCCATGTTCGTCGCATTTGCAGGACAGGCGTTCGCCAGTGTCGACATTCATCAGGGTCAAGGCGCCGCCCCAGACGCAACCGGTGTCGAGGGCGAAAATGCCCGGCTCTTGAACGTTGCCTTCCAGCGCGGCCCAATGACCGAAGATGATCTTCACGTCCTTGGTCTTGCGTTCCTTGTGCTGGAACCAGGGCTTGTAGCCTGCCGGTGCGGTACCCAGACCTTCCTTGCTCTTGAGATCGAGCTTGCCTTCGGCCGTACAGAAACGCATGCGGGTGAAATAGTTGGTGATGACGCGCAGGCGCGTCACGCCTTTGAGCTCACTGTCCCATTTCGCCGGGTCGTTGCCGTACATGCCGTCGAGGTAGGGCGGAAGCAGGTTGTCGTCGCGCAGGGCGGTTTCGACTTCGTCGGCGTACTTCAGGGCTTTGCGCAGCGACCATTGCGGTGGAATGCCGGCATGCACCAACGCAATGTTCCGTTGTGCGTCGTAATGCAGGAGTTTTTGCTGGCGCAGCCACTCCAGCAGTTCGGCGCAATCGGGGGCTTCGATAATCTCGCGCAGGGTATCGGCTTTCTTCAGGCGTTCGATGTTTTTCCCGGCGGCCAGCAAGTGCAGGTCGTGGTTGCCGAGTACGCAAACCAGCGATTCGCGGATGCTATAGAGGTAGCGCAGGGTGTCGAGCGATTGCGGACCACGGTTGACCAGGTCGCCGACCAGCCACAGACGATCCTTTGCCGGATCGAACGCGACTTGCTTGAGCAGGCATTGCAGCGCTTCCAGGCAGCCCTGCAAGTCGCCGACGGCATACGTCGCCATCAGTGCAAGGCTCCGGGCACCGCCAGACGAAATGGCGCGATGATGGCGTCGAAATGCTTACCGTCGTCGGCAATCATCTGATAAGTGCCTTGCATGGTGCCGACCTTGGTGGTCATGACCGTGCCGCTGCTGTAGGTGTGGCTCTTGCCCACGTCGATCAACGGCTGCTGGCCAACGACGCCCGCACCGCGAACCTCTTCGACATGTCCGTCGCCATCGGTGATCACCCAGTGCCGTGACAACAGTTTGGCCGGTATCAGGCCATTGTTTTGCACGGTGATGGTGTAGGCGAAGGCAAAGCGGTCGTGTTCGGGTTGCGATTGTTCTGCCAGATAGCGGGTGACGACGCTGACGTCGACCTGATAACGAGGATCGGACATGCAAGAGGCCTTAAAAACGAAGCGGGACGCGGGGCGCAGCTGATTGGGATCAGTCTAGGCCAAGTACCGGGTAGTAAACCAGACATGGGCGCTGGTGTCCTACCCGATCACGCTTCAGTTCTGTCAGACGTCTGCTGGCTTCTGTAGGGATTGTTCGCTGAGTTTGTCAGCCAGGCGCACGAAGGCAGCCAGGTCGAGTTGCTCGGGACGCAGGCTGCCATCGACGCCGGCGGCTTCGATTTCAGCGTTGCTCAGCAGCAACTTGAGGGTGTTGCGCAAGGTTTTGCGACGCTGGTTGAAAGCTTCGCGTACAACGCGTTCCAGCAGTTTGTGATCTTTGGCAGGATGCGGCAGCACGGCGTGAGGCACCAGGCGCACGATAGCCGAATCGACTTTCGGTGGCGGATTGAACGCGCCCGGACCGACGTTGAACAGATGCTCAACCCGGCAGTGATACTGAACCATGATCGACAACCGGCCCCAGTCACCACCGCCAGGCCCTGCCGCCAGACGCTCGACCACTTCCTTTTGCAGCATGAAGTGCATGTCGCGGATCAGGTGGGAGTTGTGCAGCAGGTGGAAAATCAGCGGTGTGGAGATGTTGTACGGCAGGTTGCCGACTACGCGCAGACTGCCGGGGGCGGCATTCAGGCTATTGAAGTCGAATTTCAGCGCATCACCCTGATGCAGGTTGAAATTGCTCTTGCCGGCAAACTGCTGGTTGAGGATCGGGATCAGGTCCTTGTCCAGCTCCACCACATCGAGTTGCGCGCCACTGCTCAGCAGGCCTTGGGTAAGTGCACCCTGGCCCGGGCCGATTTCCAGCAGGCGGTCTTCGGCTTTTGCATGGATGGAGCGCAGGATGCGGTCAATAACACCGGCATCGTGCAGGAAATTCTGGCCAAAGCGTTTGCGCGCCTTGTGTTGGTATTGCTCGTTCATAAACGGGTCTCGGCCATCTGGTAGGCGGTTTCCAGAGCGACTTGCAGGCTGCCGGTGTCGATCTTGCCGCTGCCGGCCAGGTCCAGGGCAGTGCCGTGGTCGACCGAAGTGCGGATGATCGGCAGGCCCAGCGTTACGTTGACTGCAGCGCCGAAGCCTTTGTATTTCAGCACAGGCAGGCCCTGGTCGTGGTACATCGCCAGCACTGCGTCGCAGTGCTCCAGATATTTGGGGGTAAACAGAGTGTCGGCGGGCAGGGGACCGCGCAGGTCCATGCCTTCGCCGCGCAGGCGCTCTAATGTGGGTTCGATGATATCGATTTCTTCATGGCCCAGGTGTCCGCCTTCACCGGCATGGGGGTTGAGCCCGCACACCAGAATGCGTGGCTGGGCGATGCCGAACTTTTCTTGCAGGTCGGCATGCAGGATTCGCGTAACCCGTTCCAGACGCTCCGGCGTGATCGCGTCGGCGATCTCGCGAAGCGGCAGGTGGGTGGTGACCAGCGCCACGCGCAGGCCACGGGTGGCCAGCATCATCACCACTTGTGCGGTGTGGGTCAGGTCGGCGAGGAACTCCGTGTGCCCGGAAAAGGCGATCCCGGATTCGTTGATCACGCCCTTGTGCACGGGCGCGGTGATCATCCCGGCGAAATGTCCATCCAGACACCCTTGGCCGGCACGGGTCAGGGTTTCCAGGACAAAAGCCGCGTTGGCCTTGTCCAGTTGCCCGGCGACGACCTTGGCGTTAAGTGGTGTATCCCAGACATACAGGCTGTTGGCAGGCGCGGGTACATCCGGCCAGCTGTCCGGTGTGACCGGCAGCAAGTCGACAACCACGCCCAGCTGCGCGGCCCGCTCAAGGAGCAGGTCGCGGCTGGTAATGGCAATCAGGGGGTGTGGCTGGGCTTGCGAGGCGAGCAGCAGGCACAGGTCGGGACCTATGCCGGCCGGTTCGCCGGGTGTCAGCGCGAAACGTCTGGGTTTCACTGCGCTGCCTGGTCGGCGCCAGGGAGTTTGATTTCTACGTACGCTTCGTCACGGATCTGACGCAGCCAGGTTTGCAGCTCTTCGTCGTATTTGCGGTTACGCAGTACGGTCATGGCTTGTTGCTCGCGAGCCTGGGTGGTGCTGTCGGTGGCGCGGCGGCCAAGGACTTCCAGGACGTGCCAGCCATATTGAGTCTGGAATGGCTTGGACAGCTGACCTTGTGGGGTCTTGGCCATCACTTCGCGGAACTCCGGAACCAGTGCGTTCGGGTCGATCCAGTTTAGGTCGCCGCCGTTGAGAGCGGAGCCCGGGTCTTCCGAGAAGCTTTTCGCCAGCTCGCCGAAATCTTCGCCAGCTTCGATGCGAGCGTAGAGCGATTCAGCCAACGCTTTGGTCTTTGCTTCGTCGCGGATCGGGCTCGGTTTGACCAGGATGTGACGCACGTGTACTTCGTCACGCACCTGCGCTTGACCGCCACGCTTGTCGGTGATCTTCAGGATGATGAAGCCCCCCGGCGTGCGCATTGGCTGGGTGATGTCGCCAACAGTCATGGTGCTCAACAGGCGATCGAACGGAGGTGGCAGTTGAGCGGCTTTACGCCAGCCCATGTCGCCGCCTTCCAGTGCGGTTTCGCTGGCGGACTTGGCGATGGCCAACTGACCGAAGTCAGCGCCTTGCTTGAGCTGCTGGTAAACCGCGTCAGCCTGTTTGGCTGCGTTCTGAATCGCGTCGGAGTTGGCGCTTTCCGGCGTAGGAATCAGGATGTTGGACAGGCGGAACTCTTCGGACAGCTGCATCTTGCCAAGGTCGGAAGCGAGGAAGTTCTTCACTTCCTGCTCGGACACCTGGATGCGTTCGGCCACACGGCGCTGACGTACACGGCTGATGACCATTTCGCGACGGATCTGGTCACGGGCGTCGTCGTAGGACAGACCGTCGTGAGTCAGGGCCGCACGGAACTGGTCGACCGTCATGTTGTTGCGCTGGGCGATGGTGCCGACAGCCTGGTTCAGTTCTTCATCGGTGATGCGGATGCCGGAACGTTCGCCGATCTGCAGTTGCAGGTTTTCGACGATCAGGCGCTCAAGCACCTGTTGCTCCAACACGCTGGCCGGAGGCACGGCAGAGCTGCGCTTGGCGATGGTTTGCTGAACTTCATGAACGCGCTGGTCCAGTTGGCTCTGCATGACCACATCGTTGTCGACGATGGCCACCACTTTATCGATGGACTGCACCGCGGCGTTGGCCGCGGTACCCAGGAACAGCGCGCCCAGCAGCAGCGGGCGCAGACAATCAGAAAGCTTGGTCTTCACGTTCACGATAACCTTGAATGCCTTTGTCGAGGAAACTCTCTACCTTGGAGCCGGTGAGGCCCCCGAGTCCCTTCAGAACAATTTGGAGGAAGACGCCATGGTCGCCTTTTTCGTTTTCCGGAGCGGCCTGACTGAATTCTTCATAGTCGACCCAGTAACGGTTGATCAAACGAAGTTTCCAGCAGCAGTTGTCGTACTCGAAACCACCGAAGGCTTCCAGGGTACGGTTGCGGTTGTAGTCGTACTGCCAGCGGCTGATGACGTTCCATTGCGGCACGACCGGCCAGATCACCGAGAAGTCGTGCTGCACGATCTTGTAGTAATCCTTCACGTAGCCAGGCTGGCCCGGGACGCCGTAGTCACCGCCACCCACTTGCCATTGACCGGTGTTCTGGTCGTAACGAACCTGGTCATTGCGATAGCGATAGCCGGCGTTGACGACCTTGTTCGGGTTGTCTTCAGGCTGATAGTGGAACATCGCGCTACCCGAGCGAGGGCTGCGGGTGTCCGGGTCCCAGTTGTAATCGGCGGTGGTGCGCCAATCGCGGTTCCAGCGATATTCGTATTCCAGAGCGTATGGAGAAACATCGGAATGCGCATCTTCACGGGTTTTTGCATCGATACCCGGCAGCTGGACTTCGCGATCCTTGAAATAAAACGCTTGGCCGACGCTGATGCGTTGACGTTCGAAACCGTTGTCTTCGATCCAGCGACTGGTTACGCCCAGCGACAGCTTGTTTTCGTCGCCGACACGGTCGGAACCGGAGAAACGGTTGTCGCGGAACAACGACGCGTAGTTGAAGGTGTATTCGCTGGTGTCGAATACCGGAATGTCTTCCTGGTCCTTCTCTGGCACGTAGAGATAGAACAGGCGTGGTTCAAGCGTCTGGCGATAGTTCTTGCCGAACCATTGGGTGTCGCGATCGAAATACAGGCCGCTGTCGACGCTGGCAATCGGCACGCCACGGTTCTGGCTGCTGCCAAAGGTGCCAAGGAGGCGGTCCTGCTCGGCGGATTGCGCTGCAATCTGGTTCTTGCCGATGCTGTCCAGGTCCAGTTCGTACTGCGTGTATTGGTACTTGAGTTTCGGCTTCAGGAAACCATACGTCCAGTTCAACGGCAGGGCGACGGCAGGAGCAAGGTTCAGGCGATCACCGGTAGCACGGGCCAAGCCTTGAACGTTGGTGTCGAGACGCGGTTCCACATTACCGTTTTCATCGGTGAAGTTACCGTTTTCCAGGTCCCGGTCGAATCGCACGATTTCAGTGTTGTACGTGAATTCCAGGCCTTCTGGACGATACGGCAGCGCACCATCAAAGGTGATCTGCGGCAAACGGTCGTACGGCGTGATGTTCGACACGGTCGCGAGCTGATAAGCCTGGGCATTCACGCGAGCGGTGTAGCTGTCGCCGCGATAAGTGACGGCGCCCTGCTGGTTCACGTAGTCGGCACTTTTCACGCCAATCTGGTCAGTCTGCAGATCCTGGAAGTAATAAGGATCGCTGATCTTGGTGTAGTCGACTTGCGTGAACACACGCGAATCAAGACCACCCTTGTGCTGCCAGTTGTACATGTAGCGGGTTTTTTCGTAGTCAGTCTGCAGCTTGCGCTCGTCGTCCTCGTCGTTGAGGTAGGCGGCGCCGAACTGACCTTCGCTGGATTTGGTCAGGTAGCGGAATTCGCCTTCCACCAACATGCCACGCTTGCTCATGTAGCGCGGGTACAACGTGGCATCGTAGTTCGGTGCCAGGTTGAAATAGTACGGCGTGACCAGCATGAAGCCGGTATCGCTGCCGGTGCCGATGGTCGGCGGCAGGAAACCGGACTGGCGACGGTCATCGATCGGGAAATAGATGTACGGCGTGTACAGGACCGGAATGTCCTTGACTCGCAATGTCACGTTGGTCGCGGTACCGAAACCGGTGGCCGGGTTCAAGGTGATATTGTTGCCCTTGAGCTGCCAGGCGTTGCTGTTCGGTTCGCACGTGGTGTACGTACCATCCTTCAGGCGGATGATGGCGTTCTCGGCACGCTTGGCGTACAGCGCGTTACCGCGGATACGGGATTTGTGCATCACGTATTCGGCGTTGTCGACCTTGGCTTCACCGGTATCGAGCTGCACGTCGGCGTGGTCGCCCACGATCAGAGCGCCGTTGTCGCGAATGCGCACGTTGCCACTCAGCTCACCACGGCTCTCGGCCTGGTAAAGGTTGGCTTCGTCGGCTTCGACCTGCATGCTGCCCTGGCGCATGACCACGTCACCGGCCAGGGTGGCGACTTGCTCATCCTGCTTATAGCGGGAGGCCTTGGCGCCGATAAAGGTAGGCGCGTCACTTTTGTTCGTCTTGTCATTCATGCCAGGACGAATCGGTTCGATATAGGAACCAGAGCAATAAGGTCCGGTTTCGGCCAGTTGCGCTGCAGTGAGCTGCTCACGGGGAACCCAGTCGAGGTGACTGTAGTCTTCGCTACGCGACTTCAAGCCGCGGCCCTTGGACTCGGTAACCAGCGCAGTCTTGGCACCGGTGTCTTCGCTGGAGCCTTCCTCGGCCGGTGTTTCGCCGGTTGCGGAAACTGCGCTGCCGTCATGGACGGGACGCGGAGGCAATGCAGCCGCCGGTGCCTTTGGCGCACAGTCCCAGGCACCCGAAGCAGAGACTGAGCAGTCATACTGTTCCGCGGCGACCACGAAGGAAGTGGCTAGAGGTTGCAAGGCCAGCAGACTGCCGGTTACCAACAACGGAAATTTTTTACGAAACGCGGGGGATTTCAATGCCATCTTATTAGTCCGGGCTTCCTGCGTGCCATCTGCCCGCGGTGTGGGCCGCACGCCTCTCGATGGTCTGAAAAAGATGCTGGATAATAAAGCATGACCCGCTTGACGGCTAGCGCCGTCGGAGACCCTTGCAATGCCTGACCAAGATGTACGTTTGCAACACCTGAAAGTTTGGCTCGATGAACAATTGGCGACCCTTTTTGCGGACCGGGGCTGGGGCTCCGTACCCCCGGCCACGTTGACCGCGGCCAGCAGCGACGCGAGTTTCCGGCGTTATTTCCGTTGGGAAGGCGCGGGTAGAAGTTTCATCGTGATGGATGCGCCGCCGCCCCAGGAAAACTGCAAACCCTTCGTGGATATCGCTTTTTTGCTGGCGAAATCCGGAATAAATGTGCCGAAAATTTATGCAGAAGACCTCGAACGCGGATTTCTTTTGCTGAACGACCTGGGCAACAAGACTTATCTGGACGTCATCGACAGCGAAAATGCCGACGATTTGTTCAACGATGCCCTGCAAGCACTGTTGGCTTTTCAACAGCTGCCGATGGTTGCGCCGTTGCCGAGTTATGACGTGGCGTTGTTGCGTCGCGAGCTCGAACTGTTCCCTGAATGGTACGTGAAGCGTGAACTGGGTATCGAGTTCGACGCCGCGCAACAAGTGCTCTGGCAGCAAGTCAGCGATTTGTTGATCGACAGCGCCCTGGCCCAGCCAAAAGTCCTGGTTCATCGCGACTACATGCCACGCAACCTGATGCTCAGCGAACCGAACCCCGGTGTGCTGGATTTCCAGGATGCGGTCTATGGCCCGGTGACCTACGACGTGACTTGTCTGTTCAAGGACGCCTTCCTCAGCTGGCCCGAGGAACGCGTGCGCGGTTGGCTGGAAAGTTATTGGCAGCAGGCCACTGCGCTGAACATTCCGGTGCAGCCGGACTTCGAAGACTTCCTGCGCGCCAGCGACCTGATGGGCGTGCAGCGTCACCTGAAAGTGATCGGTATCTTCGCGCGCATCTGCCATCGCGATGGCAAACCGCGTTATCTGGGCGATGTGCCGCGTTTCTTCGCCTATATAGATGCTGTGATCGCCCGCCGTCCTGAACTGGCTGAACTGGATGTGCTGCTGGCCAGTCTGCGCGCTGGAGTAAAGGCATGAAGGCGATGATTCTGGCGGCCGGCAAAGGCGAGCGCATGCGCCCGCTGACCCTGACCACGCCAAAGCCGCTGGTTCGCGCCGGCGGGGTGCCGCTGATCGAGTATCACCTGCGTGCGCTGGCCGCTGCCGGGTTTACCGAGATCGTGATCAATCATGCCTGGCTCGGTCAGCAGATCGAGGATTATCTGGGCGACGGTTCGCGCTATGGCGTCAGCATCCAGTACTCGCCGGAAGGCGAGCCGCTGGAAACCGGCGGCGGGATTTTCCGTGCATTGCCGTTGCTGGGTGATGACGCCTTTGTCGTGGTCAATGGCGACATCTGGACCGATTACGACTTCAGTGTGCTGCATCAGCCGATTTTCGGCCTGGCTCACCTGGTGCTGGCGAACAACCCGGCTCATCATCCGAGCGGGGATTTCCAGTTGATCGACGGCCAGGTCCGCGACGGGCAACCGGATGCGGCCACCCTGACCTACAGCGGCATCGCCGTATTGCATCCGCAGTTGTTCGAAGGTTGCTCCGACGGGGCGTTCAAACTGGCGCCGTTGCTGCGTGCCGCGATGGCAAACGGGCAGGTGTCGGGCGAACACCTGAACGGGCAGTGGGTGGATGTCGGCACTCACGAGCGCTTGGCTGAAGCGGAAAACCTGATCGAAGCGAGCCGCTGACATGCTATGGCCAGGGACTCTGATCGGAGCCGGAGCGGGCTTTGCCATTGCCAGCATTCCGGGGGCCATGCTCGGTGCCTTGCTGGGACAGGCGCTGGATCGACGCCTGCACCTGCAAAGTTGGGCGCATCTGCGGGAAAAACTCGGCGGTCGTCCGGTACTGCGCAACGATGAACTGCTGTTCGTGTTGCTCGGCCGGCTGGCCAAGTGCGACGGGCGAGTGGTGGAGGGTCATATCCAGCAGGCGCGCCAGGAAATGCGCTCTCTGGAAATGAACGAACCGGCCCAGCGGCGGGCGATTGCCGCATTCAATCGCGGCAAGACGGGCAACGACCGATTGCGCGGTTATCTGCGTCGCCTGAGTGCTCAGCCCCATGCGGCCGAAGGCGTGTTACGCGCCTGTTGGCGGATGGTCTGGGCCGATGGTCGGGCTGGGAGCAGTGAGCGCGAGCTGATTGCCCAGTGGGGCAAGTGGCTGGGCTGGACGTCGCATCAGGTACAGGCACTGGCCCACGACTATGAACCGCATAAGCGGCCACAGGTCAGCGGTGCGGTGACGTATCAGGACGCGTTGCGACTGTTGGGGGTGTCGGCTACCAGTGAGCCGGCGCAGATCAAACGCGCCTATCGGCGTCTGCTCAGTCGCCATCACCCGGACAAGATTGCCGGCAGTGGGGCGACGGTGTCGCAGGTTCGTGAGGCGACCGAGAAAACCCGGGAGCTGCACACTGCCTATACGCTGATTCGGCAGCGGCGGGATTTTCGCTAGCAGGACAGTTAGGTGTTGTTTTCAATGGCGCCATCGCTGGCAAGCCAGCTCCCACAGTATTTGAGTCGTACACAAATTTTGTGATCGACATAAATACTGTGGGAGCTGGCTTGCCAGCGATGGGTGCGACGCGCTCTATCAATTCGCCGCATTCTGCGGATTCAACCAACCCCGCACCCGCCGAACCAGCTGTTCCTGCTGCGCCTTGCTGTCTCCCGGCAACGCCTTGAGCGAAACCTGGCTGAACGCCGACGTCTTCAAACGCTTGCTCGCCTGCAACCGGGCCAGCGCCGCGTTACGGTCCAGCGGTTTGTCCATGTAGAAGATGTCGGCGGTAGGCAGTTTCAAGGTTGGGGCGAGCTCATCCAGTTCCGGTTTCGCCTTGGCAGGTGTCTGCGCAGCAACCATGACGAAACGCTCGACTTGCGATGGCTGTTTTTCGCTCAGATACCGCGCGGCCCAATAAGCGCCAGTGCCATGACCCAGTACGACAATGCTGCGAGCGCTTTGCTGTTCGGCGAACGCAATCGCCGCGTCGATGCGAGCGAAGATTCGCTCGGCATCGGCTTTGGACTGTTCTTCACTGGTTTCGGCGACGGGTTTGTCCGCCACTTCGGCTTCACCGCCGGCTGCCTGTTCGATGGGGGCGGCGGTGGTCGAGTCCTTGCTGCCAGCGTCCGGCGTCTTGGGCGTTGGCGGCACTTCGGCAACGCGTGGCGCAATGGCATCGCTTTGCACGTCCGGCAAGGTGATACTCAGGCTGCTCCATTGCGCGTCCGGCAGTTGGCGGCGCAACGGACCGATTGCTTGCGGCCAGTCAACGGTTTCGCCAGCGCCCGGGACGATAATCACCGCGCCTTTGGGTTCGGCGGTATTGGCCGGTTTCCACAAGGCCAGGAAAGTGTCGCCGCCCGCTTGCAGTTGCTGCTGCTCCTGGGCCGGGATTTTTCGTTCGAGTGCTGCCGCTTCTTCCTGACTACGCTCAGGCAACGGCTGGCGTTCAACCGGTTTTTCTTGCGCGGGTTGTTCCGCGGCGGCAGGCGCCGGGTCGGCAGCCTCGACGGAAAAAGCGCATGGCAGGATCAGCGACAGGCACAATGCTGGCAGTGCCAGGCGGTAGACAGGGGGCATCGGATATTCCAGGCCAGAAGTGATTCCGGCAGCCTAATGGGTTGGTCAGTATTTGTCAGTGTGTGAGAGTTCGATGATGCGTTTTCGCTGCCTGTGGGTTATCGGCTGGTTGTGGTTTCCCTTGATGGGCTGGGCGGCGGCCGCGCCACCGGCGCACGTCGCACCGCTGTCCGCAGGCCAGCAACAATGGCTGGCGCAACAGGGTGAGTTGCGCGTCGGTCTGGTGTTGCAGGCGCCCTATGCGCAATACGATCGCCGCTTGCAGCGCTTGTCCGGGGTCAACGTCGAGCTGATGAAATGGCTGGCCAAGTCGCTCAAGGTCGAGTTGAGCTGGCGTAACTTTCCCGATCTTGAACAACTGGAAGCCGCCGCACGCGCGGGTGAAATCGACATCGCCCCGGGGCTGACCCAAACCCCTGGCGGTCTGCGCCTCTGGCAGTTTTCCGATCCGTACATGCGGGTGCCGCAACTGGTGGTCAGCGACCAGAAAAGCACCGGCGCGGTGGAGCTGGAGAAACTCGACAGCCAGACCCGCGTCGCCGTGCGCATGCCCAGCGCAACCGCCGAATACCTGCGCGGCAACTATCCGCACCTGAACCTTCAGGGCGTGCCGATGGAACGCCAGGCGCTGCAATTGTTGTTGAGCCAGCAGGCTGGTTACGCTGTGGTCGATGAGGCGCAGTTGGGGCGGCTGTCCGTCGAGCCGGAATTCGCCGGGCTGGTGGTAGTGGGTGACATCGGTTTTCCGCAACTGCTGCGGGTGGCCACGCGGCGCGACAAGCCGGAGCTCGCCGGCATCATCGAAAGCGCGCTGCGAGCGATCCCGGCGAAGGATCTGGAAACACTGCACAACCAATGGCTGCAACCCAAGTACCCGCGGCTCACCGAGTCGCCGGGCTTCTGGCAAAACCTCTGCCTGCTGTTGCTGGTGCTGGCGCTGAGCAGCATGGCGATCGTGTTCTGGCAGCGACGTCAGCAGCACAGTCTGGAGCAACGACTTGCGGCGGCGCAGGCGGACATCGCCCTGCGCGCTGCCAGTGAAGAGGCGCTACGGCTGACGCAATTTTCCATCGATCAGAGCACTGTCGGCATCCTTTGGGTCAACTGGGACAGTCACGTGCGCTATGCCAACCGTGCGGCGGAAACCATGCTGGGCTATCCACCGGGCGGGATCATCGACCGGCCATTGATCGACTTCGAACCCGGCCTGCACATGGATCGCTGGTTGAACCTGTGGAAGCGCGCCAGGGCCAGCGACGAGTCGCCGCAAAGTTTCGAAACCCATTGCCTGCGGGCCGATGGCAGCATCCTGCCGACGGATGTCTCGCTGAGCTTCCTGCGTTTTCGCGACGGTGAATACCTGGTGGTCTACCTCACGGACGTCACCGAGCGCCGTCGTGCCCTCGCGGCATTGCAGGAAAGTGAAGCGCGGTTGCAAGGGATCGCGGCGAACGTTCCCGGATTGGTCTTTCGCCTGGAGCGCGCGCCGGTGACGGGGCAGATCGACTTTGCCTACATCAGTGAGGGCAGCGAAAGTCTGGTGGGTTACTCGCCGGCAACGTTGGCTCATCGTGACAAAGGCCTGCGCAGCCTTGTGCATCCGGACGATAAAGCCAGTTATCACCAGACACAGGATCATGCACTGGACACCGACAGCGACTGGTCGTGGCAAGGACGAATTCTTACGCGTCAGGGCGAACAGCGCTGGGCCGAAATCAAGGCGATCACCCGTCAACTTGAAGACGGTGCCTACGTCTGGGACGGCATTGTCTGGGACATCAGCGAGAGCAAGCGCATCGAACTGGAACTGGCCAGCTCCCGCGAGCAGTTGCGCGAATTGTCCGCGCACCTTGAAAGCGTACGGGAAGAGGAAAAGGCACGCATTGCCCGGGAAGTTCACGACGAGTTGGGCCAGATGCTCACCGTGTTGAAGCTGGAAACCTCCATGTGCGAACTGGCCTACGCACAACTGGACCCTGGCCTGAACGACCGCTTGAACAGCATGAAGCGCTTGATCGCTCAGTTGTTCCAGTTGGTGCGGGATGTGGCGACGGCATTGCGACCACCGATTCTCGATGCCGGCATCGCCTCGGCCATCGAATGGCAGGCCCGCCGCTTTGAGGCGCGTACGCAGATTCCGTGTCTGGTGCAGGTGCCGGACAATTTGCCGGTGCTCAGCGATGCCAAGGCGATCGGTCTGTTTCGCATCCTTCAGGAAGCACTGACCAATGTCATGCGCCACGCCCAGGCGCATACTGTTGAACTGACGCTGGCCCTTGAGGGCGACGAGTTGTGTCTGACGGTCAGCGATGATGGCGTAGGATTTGTCGCTGCGGTGGGCAGGCCGACTTCCTTTGGCGTGGTCGGCATGCGCGAGCGGGTGTTGATCATGGGCGGGCAGTTGTCGCTTGAAAGTGAGCCCGGAGAGGGCACGACCCTGATCGTGCGAGTGCCGTTGGATGAGGAGAAGTAAGTGATCCGTGTACTGGTAGCCGAAGACCACACCATCGTCCGCGAAGGCATCAAGCAATTGATCGGCCTGGCCAAGGATCTGCTGGTGGTGGGGGAGGCGAGCAATGGCGAACAGTTGCTCGAAACCTTGCGGCATGTGCCCTGCGAAGTGGTGTTGCTGGATATCTCCATGCCGGGTGTTAACGGCCTGGAGGCGATTCCACGGATTCGTGCGCTGAACAATCCTCCGGTGATCCTGGTGCTGTCGATGCACGACGAAGCGCAAATGGCAGCCCGGGCGTTGAAGGTCGGCGCTGCGGGGTATGCGACCAAGGATAGCGATCCGGCATTGTTGCTGACGGCCATTCGCCGGGTCGCGGCCGGCGGGCGCTATATCGACCCGGATCTTGCCGATCGCATGGTCTTCGAAGTCGGCCTGACCGATTCGCGGCCTTTGCACTCGCTGCTGTCAGAGCGTGAATTCTCCGTGTTCGAACGCCTGGCCCAGGGTGCCAACGTCAATGACATCGCCCAGCAACTGGCCTTGAGCAGCAAGACCATCAGCACCCACAAGGCGCGCCTGATGCAAAAGCTCAACATCACCTCGCTGGCCGAGTTGGTGAAGTACGCGATGGAACACAAACTCCTCTGAATTCAACCAATTCCTGTAGGAGCACGGCTTGCCGGCGATGGCGTCCTTGAAATCGCCATCGCCAGCAAGCTGTGCTCCTACAGGGTTTCGTGTTCGCATATCCATTTGCGACACGCAATAACCGCGCGTTTGCCTTTACTTGCGGCTTGCAGCTGATCGCTTGCCACTGCCTTTATCCAATCCCGCCATCCTTGTAGGGCAATCCCTACCCCCAACCTTCCATCCGGCTGAGGCGATTCTCTCCTGCGCCCCGATTTGCGCAGGTCCCAGCGTCCACTAGGCTTAGTCCACAGCAGTCATCAACAACAAAGGTGTGGGTATGAGCCAGGTCGATTCAAGTGCAGGGGCCAATGATGTTCTGGTCAGCTTTCGTGGAGTGCAGAAGAGCTACGACGGCGAGAACCTGATCGTCAAAGACCTCAACCTGGACATTCGCAAAGGCGAATTCCTCACCTTGCTCGGGCCGTCCGGCTCCGGCAAGACCACCAGCCTGATGATGCTCGCCGGTTTCGAAACGCCGACCGCGGGTGAAATCCTGCTGGCCGGGCGCTCCATCAACAACGTGCCGCCGCACAAGCGTGACATCGGCATGGTGTTCCAGAACTACGCGTTGTTCCCGCACATGACGGTTGCCGAGAACCTGGCGTTCCCGCTGACCGTGCGCGGCTTGAACAAAAGCGACGTCAGCGACAGGGTCAAAAAAGTCCTGAGCATGGTGCAGCTCGACACCTTCGCCCAGCGTTACCCGGCGCAACTGTCCGGCGGTCAGCAGCAACGGGTGGCATTGGCCCGCGCGCTGGTGTTCGAGCCGCAACTGGTGCTGATGGACGAACCTCTCGGCGCACTCGACAAACAACTGCGTGAACACATGCAGATGGAAATCAAACACCTGCACCAGCGCTTGGGCGTGACCGTGGTCTACGTGACCCACGACCAGGGCGAAGCCCTGACAATGTCCGACCGTGTTGCGGTGTTCCATCAAGGCGAAATCCAGCAGATCGCGCCGCCGCGCACGCTCTACGAAGAGCCGAAAAACACCTTCGTCGCTAACTTCATCGGCGAAAACAACCGTCTCAATGGCCGTCTGCACAGCCAGACCGGCGACCGCTGCGTGGTCGAACTGGGGCGTGGTGAAAAAGTTGAAGCGCTGGCGGTGAATGTCGGCAAGACCGGCGAGCCGGTGACCTTGTCCATTCGCCCGGAGCGCGTGAGCCTCAATGGTTCCAGCGAGTCGTGCGTCAACCGCTTCTCGGGAAGGGTGGCGGAATTCATCTATCTGGGCGACCACGTCCGGGTTCGCCTGGAAGTCTGTGGCAAGACCGACTTCTTCGTGAAACAACCGATTGCCGAGCTCGATCCCGCGCTCGCCGTTGGTGACGTGGTTCCGCTTGGCTGGCAGGTCGAACACGTTCGTGCGCTCGACCCACTTCTAGAGGCGAACTGATCGCCCTTCTGCTTCACCAACCCTGCACGTGGAGAACAATATCAATGTTGAAATCCCTGAAATTCACAGCTCTGGTCATGGGCATGATCGGCGCCTCGCACGCGATGGCCGCGGGTCCGGACCTGACCGTCGTGTCCTTTGGCGGGGCGAACAAGGCGGCGCAGGTCAAAGCCTTCTACGCACCGTGGGAAGCGGCAGGCAACGGCAAGATCGTGGCGGGCGAATACAACGGTGAAATGGCCAAGGTCAAGGCCATGGTCGACACCAAGAGCGTGTCCTGGGACCTAGTAGAAGTTGAGTCGCCAGAACTGTCCCGTGGTTGCGACGAAGACATGTTCGAGCAACTGGACCCGGCACTGTTCGGCAAAACCGAAGATTACGTCAAAGGCGCTATCCAGCCATGCGGCGTGGGCTTCTTCGTGTGGTCGACCGTGTTGGCTTACAACGCCGACAAACTGGCTTCCGCGCCGACCAGTTGGGTCGATTTCTGGGACACCAAGAAATTCCCGGGCAAGCGCGGCCTGCGTAAAGGCGCCAAGTACACCCTGGAATTCGCACTGATGGCCGACGGCGTTGCGCCGAAGGACGTCTACAAAGTGCTGGCCGGCAAAGACGGTCAGGACCGCGCGTTCAAGAAACTCGATGAACTCAAGCCGAACATCCAGTGGTGGGAAGCCGGCGCACAGCCGCCGCAATACCTCGCCTCCGGTGACGTGGTCATGAGCTCGGCCTACAACGGTCGCATCGCTGCCGTACAGAAAGAAAGCAACCTGAAAGTGGTCTGGAACGGCGGCATCTACGACTTCGACGCATGGGCCATTCCAAAAGGTCTGGACGCCAAGCGCGCTGAAGCGGCGAAGAAGTTCATCGCCTTCTCGGTACAGCCACAGCAGCAGAAGACCTACTCGGAAAACATCGCCTACGGCCCGGCCAACACCCAAGCCGTACCGCTGCTGGCCAAGGATGTCCTGAAAGACATGCCGACCACCCCGGAAAACATCGCCAACCAGGTGCAGATCGACGTCAGCTTCTGGGCTGACAACGGCGAGCAACTGGAACAGCGCTTCAATTCCTGGGCTGCGAAGTAAGTAGAGGGCTCGCCCTCCTGTGAGGGCGGGCTTTTGTGGCGAGCGAGCTTGCTCGCGTTGGGCTGCGAAGCGGCCCCAATTTTGTTAACAGCTAACAATGTTGTGAGTGCTGCGCACTCAAGCGGGAGCAAGCTCGCTCGCCACAAAAGATCGCTCACACATTATCGATTGATCAAAGATTTCCGGAGTACGCCATGGCTATCGCCGTTCCCGTGAACGCGGGCACTGACCCCACCTTGAAGCAGCGGCTCAAGCATGCCGAGCGGGTCAACCGCTGGAAGGCCCAGGTCCTGATCGCGCCGCTGGTGCTGTTTCTGTTGCTGGTGTTCCTGGTGCCGATCGTGGCGCTGCTCTACAAAAGCGTGGGCAACCCGGAAGTGGTTGGCGGCATGCCGCGCACCGTGTCCGCCATCGCCAGTTGGGACGGCCGAGGCCTGCCCGCTGAACCGGTTTACAAAGCGGCCGCCGAAGACCTCGCCGAAGCCCGCAAGAATCAAACCCTGGGTGATTTGTCCAAGCGCCTGAACATGGAACTGGCCGGCTACCGCAGCCTGCTGACCAAAACTGCCCGCGCCTTGCCGCTCGCCACTGAACCGGCCTCCTATAAAGAAGCGCTGGAAGGTCTCGATGAGCGCTGGGGCGACCCGGCCTACTGGCAAGCGGTACGCCGCAACACCAGCAGCATCACCCCGTATTACCTGCTGGCGGCCGTCGATCATCGCATCGACGACCTCGGCGAAATCGCCCCGGCCACTCCTGACCAGGCGATCTACCTCGACATCTTTGCCCGTACCTTCTGGATGGGCCTGATCATCACCGTGATCTGCCTGATGCTGGCCTATCCACTGGCTTACCTGCTGGCGAACCTGCCGTCGCGCCAAAGCAACCTGCTGATGATCCTGGTGCTGCTGCCGTTCTGGACCTCGATTCTTGTACGGGTCGCCGCGTGGATCGTGTTGCTGCAATCGGGTGGCCTGATCAACAGCGGCCTGATGGCCATGGGCATCATCGATAAGCCGATCGAGCTGGTGTTCAACCGTGTCGGTGTCTACATCTCGATGGTGCACATCCTGCTGCCGTTCATGATTCTGCCAATCTACAGCGTGATGAAAGGCATCTCGCCGACTTACATGCGTGCCGCGATTTCCCTCGGCTGCCACCCGTTCGCCAGTTTCTGGCGGGTGTACTTCCCGCAGACCTATGCCGGTGTCGGCGCCGGTTGCCTGTTGGTGTTCATCCTCGCCATCGGCTACTACATCACCCCGGCATTGCTGGGCAGCCCGAACGATCAGATGGTCAGCTACTTCGTCGCCTTCTACACCAACACCAGCATCAACTGGGGCATGGCGACTGCGCTCGGCGGGCTGCTGTTGCTGGCGACGGTCGTGCTTTATCTGATTTACAGCTGGCTGGTGGGCGCGAGCCGCCTGCGCCTGAGCTAAGGGGAGAACGAAATGCTGAGTCCTTACATGTCGCCCATCGAACGGGTGTGGTTCTACAGCTTGCGGATTCTCTGCGGCTTGATTCTGTTGTTCCTGATCCTGCCGGTGCTGGTGATCATTCCGCTGTCGTTCAACTCCGGCAGTTTCCTGGTGTACCCGCTGCAAGGCTTCTCGCTGCAGTGGTACCACGATTTCTTCGCCTCGGCGGAGTGGATGCGCGCCCTGAAGAACAGCATCATCGTCGCCCCGGCGGCCACGGTGCTGGCGATGATTTTCGGCACGCTGGCGGCCATCGGCCTGACCCGTGGCGACTTTCCCGGCAAGGCGCTGGTGATGGCGCTGGTCATTTCGCCAATGGTGGTGCCAGTGGTGATCATCGGTGTGGCCAGCTATCTGTTCTTCGCGCCATTGGGGCTGGGCAACAGCTTCTTCTCGTTGATCGTGGTGCATGCGGTGCTGGGTGTGCCGTTTGTAATCATCACGGTGTCGGCGACGTTGCAAGGCTTTAACCACAATCTGGTTCGCGCTGCTGCCAGCCTCGGCGCTTCGCCGCTGACCGCGTTCCGTCGGGTGACCTTGCCGCTGATTGCGCCGGGTGTAATTTCCGGTGCGTTGTTCGCCTTCGCTACCTCCTTCGATGAAGTGGTGGTGACGCTGTTCCTCGCCGGCCCCGAGCAAGCGACGCTGCCTCGGCAGATGTTCAGCGGCATCCGCGAAAACCTCAGCCCGACCATCGCCGCCGCCGCGACGCTGCTGATTGCCTTCTCGGTGATCCTGCTGCTGACGCTGGAATGGTTGCGTGGTCGCAGCGAGAAACTGCGTACTGCACAGGTTTAAGTCTTCACACTGATCCCCTGTAGGAGCGAGCCTGCTCGCGATGAACGTCAACGATAACGCGGGAAATCTGACACCCCGCGTCGCTCTCAGGTTCATCGCGAGCAGGCTCGCTCCTACAGGTGTTTTGGGTGGTTTTCGGGAGATCCGGTCATTCACGACCTGAATAGAAGACAACCCACAATCCCCAGCTACTATTGTGCCCAGCTCCCACATCTATAAGAGGCTGCGCACATGAGTCTTTCCTCTTTCAAAATCGCTCACAAACTGATCACCGGCGCAGGGGCCATCGAGCAACTGTCCGCCGAGCTGTCACGTCTGGACATCGACAACCCGCTGATCGTCACCGACGCCGCGCTGGTCAAATCCGGCACGGTAGAGCTGGCGCTGGCGCAGCTGGGTGATCGAAGCTACGAAATCTTCGACCGCGTGCTGCCTGATCCGGAAATCGCCATCGTCGAAGACTGCATGCGCGTTTACCGCGAAGGCGGGCATGACGGCTTGATCGGTCTGGGCGGTGGCAGCGCCATCGACATCGCCAAGAGTGTCGCGGCATATGCCGGCTACCACGGCGCGCTGGAGGATTTGTTCGGTGTCGATCAAGTGCCGCGCAAAGGTCCGCCGCTGATCGCGATCCCGACCACCGCCGGCACCGGTTCGGAAGTGACCAACGTGGCAATCCTCTCCGACAAGGTCGCGCAACTGAAAAAGGGCATCGTCAGCGACTATCTGTTGCCGGACGTGGCGCTGGTCAGTCCGCAGATGACCCTGACCTGCCCGCGCGGTGTCACGGCCGCCAGCGGCGTCGATGCATTGGTGCATGCCATCGAATCCTATCTGTCGGTCAATGCTTCGCCGATTACCGATGCCCTGGCCATCGGCGCGATCAAGCTGATCGCCAAGGCATTGCCCAAGGCCTACGCCAATCCATCGAACCTGCAGGCACGGGAAGACATGGCCACCGCCAGCCTGATGGCCGGCATGGCGTTCGGTAATGCAGGGGTCGGCGCGGTACATGCCCTGGCGTATCCGCTGGGCGGGCGTTTCAACATCGCCCATGGCGTGAGCAACGCCTTGCTGCTGCCCTATGTCATGATCTGGAACAAGATGGCCTGCGTCGAACGCATGCAGGATATCGCCGAGGCCATGGGGGTGAAGACCGCTCATCTGAGTGCCAACGAAGCGGCCGACAAAGCCGTGGAGGCCATGACCGAGTTGTGTGCGGCCGTGGAAATCCCCAAGGGCCTGCGCAGTTTCGGGGTTCCCGAAGACGCCATCCCCGCCATGGCAGTGGAAGCGGCGGGCATTGAGCGCTTGATGCGCAACAATCCACGCAAATTGAGCGCGATTGATATCGAGAAGATCTACCGCGCAGCCTACTGATCATCGCGCTCACGGTGCGCGCGCCAAAGCATGAGGTATACAATGCGCGCCATCGTGATTTAGCTCAGAAAAGGTGCGTCATGCAGCCCTTCGTAATTGCTCCGTCGATTCTCTCCGCCGACTTCGCCCGCCTGGGTGAAGAAGTGGACAACGTCCTGGCCGCTGGCGCCGATTTCGTGCATTTCGATGTCATGGACAACCATTACGTGCCAAACCTGACCATCGGCCCGATGGTCTGCGCGGCCCTGCGCAAGTACGGCGTGACTGCGCCAATCGACGCGCACCTGATGGTCAGCCCGGTGGACCGCATCGTCGGCGACTTCATCGAAGCCGGCGCCACGTACATCACCTTCCACCCGGAAGCCACCCAGCACGTCGATCGTTCCCTGCAACTGATCCGTGAAGGCGGCTGCAAGTCGGGCCTGGTGTTCAACCCGGCGACCCCGCTGGACGTACTCAAGTACGTGATGGACAAGGTCGACATGATCCTGCTGATGAGCGTCAACCCAGGCTTCGGCGGGCAGAAGTTCATCCCCGGCACCCTCGACAAGCTGCGTGAAGCGCGGGCATTGATCGATGCTTCCGGTCGCGACATTCGTCTGGAAATCGACGGCGGTGTGAACGTGAACAACATTCGCGAAATCGCCGCGGCGGGCGCCGACACCTTTGTCGCCGGCTCGGCCATCTTCAATGCGCCGAACTATCAGGAAGTCATCGACAAGATGCGTTCCGAACTGGCGCTGGCTCGCCCATGAGCGGCTTTGAGCAGCTGTTCCCGGGAAGTCTGCCAAGGCTGGTGATGTTCGATCTGGATGGCACGCTGATCGATTCGGTCCCGGACCTTGCGGCGGCGGTGGATAACATGCTGCTCAAACTCGGTCGCGCACCGGCCGGCATCGAGTCGGTACGCGAGTGGGTCGGCAACGGCGCCCCGGTGCTGGTACGACGTGCGCTGGCCGGTGGTCTTGACCATTCGCAGGTCGATAACAGCGAGGCCGAACGGGCGCTGGAGATTTTCATGCAGGCTTACGGTGAAAGCCATGAGCTGACCGTGGTCTATCCCGGTGTGCGCGATACCCTGAAGTGGCTGCACAAGCAGGGTGTCGAGATGGCGCTGATCACCAACAAGCCGGAGCGCTTCGTCGCGCCGCTGCTGGATCAGATGAAAATCGGTCGTTACTTCCGCCTGATCATCGGCGGCGACACCCTGCCACAGAAAAAGCCTGACCCGGCGGCGCTGTTTTTCGTCATGAAAATGACCAACATTCCGGCCTCGCAGTCCTTGTTCGTCGGCGATTCGCGCAGCGATGTGCTGGCGGCGAAAGCGGCGGGGGTCAAGTGCGTGGCATTGAGTTATGGCTATAACCATGGCCGACCGATCGCCGAAGAATCGCCGACACTGGTGATCGACGATCTGCGCAAGTTAATTCCCGGTTGCCTGGATCCGGCCGCTGAGATAACGTTGCCCGACGCTGTTCAATCCCCTCCTGGAAATCCCATCGTGGTGGTCACTCGCAAACTCTGGATGAAAGTCATCAAGGCCCTGGCCCGCTGGCGTTGGCGCGCCTGACTTTTACCTGGCCGGTTCCCGGCGCGTTTGCATACCTGACTGTTAGACCCTCAAGCCACGAGGCACATCATGATCCGCGAAGAATTCCTGCGTTTGGCCGCTGCCGGCTACAACCGCATCCCGCTTGCCTGCGAAACCCTGGCCGACTTCGACACGCCGCTGTCGATCTACCTGAAACTGGCTGACGAGCCCAATTCCTACTTGCTGGAGTCCGTACAGGGCGGCGAGAAGTGGGGTCGTTACTCGATCATCGGCCTGCCGTGCCGTACCGTGATGCGGGTTCATGACCATCACGTCAGCGTGACCGTCGATGGCGTCGAGACCGAAAGCCATGACGTGGAAGACCCGTTGGCCTTCGTCGAAGCCTTCAAGGCGCGCTACAACGTGCCGACCATCGCCGGCCTGCCACGCTTCAATGGCGGTCTGGTGGGTTACTTCGGTTACGACTGCGTGCGGTATGTGGAGAAGCGTTTGGGCAAGTGCCCGAACCCGGATCCGCTGGGCGTGCCGGACATCCTGCTGATGGTTTCCGACGCGGTCGTCGTGTTCGACAACCTCGCCGGCAAGATGCACGCGATCGTCCTGGCCGACCCGGCTCAGGAAGACGCCTTCGAACAAGGTCGCGCGCGCCTGGAAGAGTTGCTGGAAAAACTCCGCCAGCCGATCACCCCGCGCCGTGGCCTGGACTTCAGCCAGCAGCAAGCGGCCGATCCGGTGTTCCGCTCCAGCTTCACCCAGGACGATTACGAAAAAGCGGTCGACACCATCAAGGAATACATCCTGGCCGGTGACTGCATGCAGGTCGTGCCGTCGCAACGCATGTCGATCGACTTCAAGGCCGCGCCGATCGATCTGTACCGCGCGCTGCGCTGCTTCAATCCGACGCCTTACATGTACTTCTTCAACTTCGGCGACTTCCACGTCGTCGGCAGTTCGCCGGAAGTGCTGGTGCGGGTCGAAGACAACCTGATCACCGTGCGCCCGATTGCCGGCACTCGCCCGCGTGGGGCCAACGAAGAAGCCGATCTGGCGCTGGAAAAAGACCTGCTGTCGGATGACAAGGAAATCGCCGAGCACTTGATGCTGATCGACCTTGGCCGTAACGACACCGGTCGTGTTTCGGAAATCGGTTCGGTGAAACTCACCGAGAAAATGGTCATCGAGCGTTATTCCAACGTGATGCACATCGTGTCCAACGTCACTGGCCAACTGAAGGCCGGGCTGACGGCGATGGATGCACTGCGGGCGATCCTGCCGGCGGGCACCTTGTCCGGCGCACCGAAGATTCGCGCGATGGAAATCATCGACGAATTGGAACCGGTGAAGCGTGGCGTCTACGGCGGCGCCGTCGGCTACTTCGCCTGGAACGGCAATATGGACACTGCCATCGCGATCCGCACGGCAGTGATCAAGAACGGCGAACTGCACGTGCAGGCCGGTGGTGGCATCGTCGCCGACTCGGTGCCGGCGCTGGAGTGGGAAGAAACCCTGAACAAGCGCCGCGCGATGTTCCGCGCCGTGGCGCTGGCTGAACAAACTCCGCAAGGCTGATCGATGAACGATGCCCGTCTGCCGGCCGCCTTGAGCGATCAAGCGCTGGACGCTGCGGGCCACTCATTCGAACGCCGTATTAGTAGTCAGTGAATTCAAGAGGTTCTTAACGCCATGTTGCTGATGATCGATAACTACGACTCCTTTACCTACAACGTTGTGCAGTACCTCGGTGAGCTGGGCTCCCAGGTCAAGGTCGTGCGCAACGATGAACTTACCGTTGCCGAAATCGAAGCCCTCAACCCTGAGCGCATCGTCGTCTCGCCCGGCCCTTGCACCCCGACCGAAGCCGGCGTCTCGATTGACGTGATCAAACACTTCGCCGGCAAACTGCCGATTCTCGGCGTGTGCCTGGGCCATCAGTCCATCGGCCAGGCCTTTGGCGGGGATGTGGTCCGCGCCCGTCAGGTCATGCACGGCAAGACCAGCCCGGTGTTCCACGAAGACAAAGGTGTCTTCGAAGGCCTGAACAACCCGCTGACGGTCACGCGCTATCATTCATTGATCGTCAAGCGCGAAACCTTGCCGGATTGCCTCGAGCTGACCGCATGGACCCAACTCGAAGACGGCTCGGTCGACGAAATCATGGGCCTGCGTCACAAGACCCTGAACATCGAAGGCGTGCAGTTTCACCCTGAGTCGATCCTGACTGAGCAGGGCCACGAACTGTTTGCCAACTTCCTCAAACAAACCGGCGGCACGCGCTAAGGACTACTCATGAATATCAAGACAGCCCTGGGCCGTATCGTCGATCACCTCGACCTCAGCACCGATGAAATGCGCGATGTAATGCGCGAAATCATGACCGGACAATGCTCGGACGCGCAGATTGGCGCGTTCATGATGGCCATGCGCATGAAGAGCGAAAGCATCGACGAGATCGTCGGCGCCGTGTCGGTCATGCGCGAGCTGGCGGACAAGGTCGAACTCAAGACCCTCGACGGCGTGGTCGATGTGGTGGGCACCGGCGGTGACGGAGCCAACATCTTCAACGTATCGACCGCTTCCGCATTCGTCGTAGCGGCGGCCGGCTGCACCGTGGCCAAACATGGTAACCGTGCGGTCTCGGGCAAGAGTGGCAGTGCCGACTTGCTGGAAGCGGCCGGCATCTACTTGAACCTGACCCCGGTTCAAGTGGCGCGTTGCATTGACAACGTTGGTATTGGTTTCATGTTTGCCCAAACTCACCACTCTGCGATGAAATACGCCGCAGGCCCGCGCAAGGATCTGGGCTTGCGCACACTGTTCAATATGCTCGGCCCGCTTACGAATCCGGCCGGTGTGAAACATCAGGTGGTGGGCGTATTCACTCAGGCCCTATGCCGTCCACTGGCGGAAGTGTTGCAGCGTCTTGGCAGCAAGCATGTGCTGGTGGTGCATTCGAAAGATGGCCTGGACGAGTTCAGCCTGGCTGCGCCGACTTTTGTCGCTGAACTGAAAAACGATCAGATCACCGAATATTGGGTCGAGCCGGAAGACCTGGGGATGAAGAGCCAGAGCCTGCACGGCCTGGCGGTGGAAAGCCCGGCAGCCTCTCTGGAATTGATTCGCGATGCCTTGGGCAAGCGCAAGACCGAGAACGGTCAGAAAGCGGCCGAGATGATCATGCTCAATGCCGGCGCGGCGCTGTACGCCGCTGACCATGCCAGCAGTTTGAAAGAGGGCGTGGCCCTGGCGCACGATGCGCTGCACACCGGTCTCGCTCGGGAGAAGCTCGAGGAACTGGGTGCGTTTACCGCGGTATTCAAAGTGGAGAATGAGGGATGAGTGTACCGACGGTTCTGGAAAAGATTCTGGCGCGCAAGGTTGAAGAAGTCGCTGAGCGTAGCGCTCGCGTCAGCCTCGCCGAGCTGGAAAACCTGGCCAAGGCGGCCGATGCACCCCGTGGTTTCGCCAAGGCGTTGCTGGCCCAGGCCAAGCTGAAACAGCCGGCAGTCATCGCTGAAATCAAGAAAGCCTCGCCGAGCAAAGGCGTGATCCGCGAGAACTTCGTTCCCGCCGACATCGCCAAGAGCTACGAGAAGGGCGGCGCGACTTGCCTGTCGGTACTCACCGACATCGACTACTTCCAGGGCGCCGATGCGTACCTGCAACAGGCCCGCTCGGCGTGCCAGCTGCCGGTGATCCGCAAGGACTTCATGATCGATCCGTATCAGATCGTCGAAGCCCGGGCCCTCGGTGCTGACTGCGTGCTGTTGATCGTCTCCGCACTGGATGATGTGAAGATGGCCGAGTTGGCGGCAGTGGCCAAAAGCGTCAACCTCGATGTGCTGGTGGAAGTCCACGATGGCGACGAGTTGGAGCGGGCCTTGAAAACCCTCGACACTCCGCTGGTTGGCGTGAACAACCGCAATCTGCACACCTTCGATGTCAGCCTGGAAACCACCCTCGACTTGTTGCCGCGTATCCCGCGCGATCGACTGGTAATCACCGAGAGCGGCATCCTCAATCGCGCCGATGTCGAACTGATGGAAATCAGCGACGTCTACGCGTTCCTGGTCGGCGAGGCGTTCATGCGCGCCGAAAGCCCGGGCACCGAGTTGCAGCGTCTGTTCTTCCCTGAGCGCGGCGTTCCGGTCAGTGGTTCTACACTCGACTGAATAAAGCTTCACAGGCAGTCCGCTTTCACTGTGGGAGCGGGCTTGCCCGCGAAGAGGCCGGTAAATTCCCTAAAGACTTCAAGTCTGTCGGAGCCTTCCATGTCGCTGCCAACCTCCCTGACCATCGAAGCCGGCCTGCAAGCCGAACAGGATCTGCTGGCATCGGTCTGTGCCGGCGACGCCGAGTTCGGCCTGTTGTTCTGGCAGCCGAATGACCAGGCATTAGTGATGCCGCGTCGCTTGAATCGCCTGCCGGGCTTTGAGTCCGCCTGTGAAGTCTCGGCTGCGGCGGGTTGGCCGGTGTTGTTACGCGATACCGGCGGCGAACCGGTGCCCCAATCAGCCACAACCATCAACATCGCACTGGTTTACGCGCCGCCGCGCAGCGAAGGCGACCTGAATCGCATCGAATCCGGTTATCGGCGTCTGTGCGATCCGATCTGCCAGTTGCTGGATGAGCTGGGTGGTACTTCGTCATTGGGCGAAGTCGACGGAGCGTTCTGTGACGGTCGCTTCAACGTCAATCTCGATGGGCGCAAGATGGTCGGCACTGCCCAGCGCTGGCGCCAGAGCCAGGGCGGCTCGCGCCCGGTTGGGCTGGTGCACGGTGCAATGTTGATTGAGGACGAACGTGAGTCGATGGTCGCGGCGGTCAATCGCTTCAACGAGGCTTGCGGGCTGGAGCAGCGAGTGCGTGCTGAAAGCCACATCGCCCTGCATGAGAAGTTCTCGGCGCCACATGCGTTGGCGCGTCTGGATGAACTCTACCGTTTGATGTTGGCGCAAATGTTCAGCGGCTAGGTTTTCGAGCTTATCGCGTACCGAAAACCACCATGGTCTTGCCTTTGACGTTCACCAGGTTGCGTTCTTCCAGATCCTTGAGCACGCGACCGACCATCTCCCGCGAACACCCGACAATCCGCCCGATTTCCTGGCGGGTCACCTTGATCTGCATGCCATCGGGGTGGGTCATTGCGTCGGGTTGCTTGCACAGTTCCAGCAGGCAGCGCGCGACGCGACCGGTCACGTCAAAGAACGCCAGGTCACCGACCTTGCGGGTGGTGTTGCGCAAGCGTTGTGCGATTTGTCCGCTCAGCACGTAAAGAATGTCTGGATCTTGCTGCGACAATTCACGGAATTTCGCGTAGCTGATCTCAGCGACTTCGCATTCGATCTTGGCCCGCACCCAGGCGCTGCGTTCCTGTTCCTGGCCTGCCTGCTCGAAAAGCCCCAACTCGCCAAAGAAGTCCCCGGCATTCAGGTAGGCGATGATCATTTCCCGACCGTCGTCATCCTCGATCAGGATCGTAACCGAGCCTTTGATGATGAAGAACAACGTTTCCGAGCGATCGCCGGCACAAATGATATTGCTCTTGGCCTGATAGCGACGGCGCTGGCAATGCATCAGCAACTTGTCGAGGTTCTTGATCTTGGGTGTGGGGGTAATAGCAACCATGGTTGTATCCCGAAAAGACTGCACGGTGTGTTTGGATTTTTTTATGAGTTTCGGAAAATGCGGCAACGCTGGCTATGCGCCAGCGAATTGGCGTCAGCTTACCAGACACTTCCTGCAATATTCGAGAAATTACCTACAAGGCGGATGGTTATGTCCTAGGAAGGCAAACACTGTCAATCAAGGGGCCTGTGCTAAGCTGGCGACCCTTTTTTATACAGTGGAGTCTTGGCGATGAAGGCACGCATCCAATGGGCTGGCGAAGCCATGTTCCTCGGCGAATCCGGCAGCGGTCATGTCGTGGTCATGGACGGTCCGCCCGATGCCGGCGGTCGTAACCTGGGTGTCCGTCCGATGGAAATGCTCCTGCTGGGTGTTGGCGGTTGCAGCAACTTCGACGTGGTCAGCATCCTCAAGAAGTCCCGTCAGGCGGTCGAGAGCTGCGAAGCCTTCCTCGAAGCCGAGCGCGCGACCGAAGATCCAAAGGTGTTCACCAAGATCCACATGCACTTCGTGGTCAAGGGCCGTGGCTTGAAAGAAGCCCAGGTCAAGCGCGCTATCGAGCTGTCCGCCGAGAAGTATTGCTCGGCCTCGATCATGCTGGGCGCGGCCGGTGTCGAGATTACCCACGACTACGAAATCATCGAACTCGGTTGAATCGACATTCAACTATCATAAAAGCAGTGCAGACTCTGGCGATCCCCAGCTGACGTCTGCATAATGCGCCACTTTTTTCAGGGTCGTGGCCCGTCAGCCGACAGGCCGCAAACCCGAACAGACAACCAAAATCGCCATCGCGAAGAGGTGTTAACCGTCCTACGCAGGTGCGTCGTTCGCATCTGACGGGCATGCTTGATCACGCGGCCGGGCCGCAATACATAGAGAGTTTTTAACGGTGAAAAGCAAACTCAAGCTCCACGGGTTCAATAACCTGACAAAGACCTTGAGCTTCAACATCTATGACATCTGCTACGCGGAAACCCCGCAAGACCAACAGGCTTACGTCGAGTACATCAATAAAGAGTACAACGCCAAGCGCCTGACGCAGATCCTCACAGAAGTTGTCGATATCATTGGTGCCAACATCCTGAACATTGCCAGTCAGGACTATGAGCCACAGGGCGCCAGCGTCACGATTCTGATCTCGGAAGAGCCGGTGACCCCGACTGAAAGCCAGATCGAAGAATCCCCGGGCCCATTGCCCGAAATCATCCTGGCCCACCTCGACAAGAGCCACATCACGGTGCACACCTACCCGGAAATCCATCCGGACGACGGTATTGCGACCTTCCGTGTGGATATCGATGTGTCGACGTGCGGGGTCATTTCACCGCTTAAAGCGCTCAACTTCCTGATTCACCAGTTCGATTCGGACATCGTGACCGTGGATTACCGTGTGCGCGGCTTCACCCGTGACGTTGAAGGCAAGAAGCACTTCATCGACCACGAGATCAATTCGATCCAGAACTATCTCTCCGAAGACACCCGCGACGCGTACCAGATGACCGACGTGAACGTGTACCAGGAAAACCTGTTCCACACCAAAATGCTGCTGAAGAACTTCGAACTGGATAACTACCTGTTCGGTGACGCCACCAGCACCCTGTCGTCTGAGCAACGTGCCCAGGTGACCGATCGTGTGAAACACGAAATGCTCGAAATCTTCTACGCACGCAACATGCCGAACTAAGAATCTCGAGCACAAAAAAAGGCGACCTCGGTCGCCTTTTCCATGTCCGCCGCAAATCTTTGTAGGAGCATGGCTTGCCCGCGATAGCGTCCTTGAGACCGCCATCGCGGGCAAGCCATGCTCCTACAAAAAGCCCGCAGGGATCAGATCCGATAAGTACTCTTGGTCATCACCTTGGCCATCAAGCTCATCCCGAACTTCACCGGCGCCGGAAAACGGAAACCACCGGCATCCAGTGCGCTTTCGGCATGCTGTTCTTCATCGATGCGCATCTGCTCAAGAATCGCCCGGGACTTTTCATCCTCGGCCGGCAGTTGTTCCAGGTGTTCGTTCAGGTGCTTGCAGACCTGATCTTCCGTCGCCGCGACAAACCCCAGGCTCACTTTGTCGCTGATCAGCCCCGCAACCGCGCCAATCCCGAACGACATGCCGTAGAACAGCGGGTTGAGAATGCTGGTGTGGCTGCCCAACTGATGGATGCGCTGCTCGCACCAGACCAGATGGTCGATTTCTTCTTCGGCGGCATGTTCCATGGCGGCGCGCACTTGCGGCAGCTTGGCGGTCAGGGCTTGACCCTGATATAGCGCCTGGGCGCAGACTTCACCGGTATGGTTGATGCGCATCAGGCCGGCAACGTGACGGGTGTCTTCGTCGCTCATTTTCACATCCGGCTGCACGATGGCGGGCGACGGACGGTACGGTTGGCCACTGAAAGGCAGCAAGGTACGCATCGCGGCATCGGCTTGCAGCAGAAGGCGGTCAATCGGCGAGTAGTGACGTTGGGTAGTCATGCTGACCTCCGGAGGAATCTCGGCGGCCAGTTTAACCCAATCGGCCGGGGAAGGTTTGCGCTGGGTCATTGTGTTGCAATTGTCATGACAATGCTGTGATACCCCAATGGGAGCGACGCTGCGCCGTTCCCATCGGGCTTGCTGCAATCAGCCCGGTGGCCAGTGCATCTGACGCTGACCCAGCACGTGCATATGAATGTGATAGACCGTCTGCCCACCTTCTTCATTGCAGTTCATGACAACGCGGAAGCCTTTTTCGCAACCCAGCTCCAGGGCCAGGCGCTGGGCAGTGAACAGAATGTGCCCGGCCAATGCCTTGTCGTCCTCAGTGAGGTCGTTGAGGGTGCGCACCGGTTTCTTTGGAATCACCAGGAAATGCACCGGTGCCTGTGGGGCGATGTCGTGGAAGGCCAGTACCTGGTCGTCCTCGTAGATGATCTTGGCCGGGATTTCCCGGTTGATGATCTTGGTGAACAGAGTATCCACAGCTGTTTTCTCCGTTGTTTGGGCTGGCCTGAGTGTACTCATGGGTTATTCCCGAGCCCAGCCTTTTACCTGTAAACAGTCAGCGCGGGCAGTGAGCCTTGATGACCATGCCAGTGATCGTCCGGATCAGCCAGCGTGAGCCGAACCGGGGCAGGGCGGCGAACCAGCGGTTGCGCCGTCCCGGAATAATGATCGCGCGATTTTTCTCCAGCGCGCGCACGGTGTAGAGCGCAACTTCTTCCGGGCTCATCAGCAAATTGCTGTTTGCCAGTTTGTCGTTGTTCAACTGCGCGGTGCGGAAAAACGCAGTGCGGGTCGGGCCAGGACAGAGCACTGAAACCTTGACCGCGCACTTTTTCAGCTCGACTCGCAGGCCTTCGGAAAAGTGCAGCACATACGCCTTGCTCGCGTAATACGTGCTCATCCATGGGCCAGGGTGGAAAGCCGCGACCGAGGCAACGTTGAGAATCTGCCCGCCACCTTGCAGCGCCATGCTGTTACCGATTGCATGGCACAGGCGTGTAAGGGCCAGAATGTTCACTTCGATCAGGTCTTGTTCGGTCATCCAGTCCTGAGCCAGGAACGGGCCACAGGTGCCAATGCCGGCGCAGTTCACCAGCAGATCGATCTGCCGGTCACCTTCTTCCAGTTCCAGCAGGAATCCGGACAGCCGCAGCGGTTCGCCGAGGTCGCAGGCGCGAAATAACACGTCCACGCCAAATCGTTGAGTCAGTTCAATCGCAATACTTTCCAGCTGATCACGCTGTCGGGCCACCAGTATCAGGCTGCGGCCACGGCGGGCCAGCGCTTCGGCCATGGCCAGGCCAATGCCGCTGGAAGCGCCGGTGATCAGAGCGTAACGGGTCATGCAGTTCTCCATCGCAACAGCTCCACACCGCGACGCAGGTGTCGCGGGCGGGGAGCGCTGTTCATTCTTGCGCAGAGTCTACAGGGGGCTGGGCTTCTTCGGCTGCATCGTCGGCGGAATTTGCCGGTGATTCGGTCTCGACGTCGATTTCTTCGGTGGTCACCGAACCGCTCCGGTAGCTGCTTTCGAGAGTGTTTTCGTATTCGTCCTGAATGGCCGAGATCCCGCCCGCCAGTGCGCCGACGATCATCAGCGCGATCAACACCACCCACAACGACGACAACACCTTGACCGCCGTGCTATTGGGCGGCGGTGGCGCGCCGTAGCGGTTGGCGACGTTGGTGCCCGGCATCGCCAGCATCACCAGCGGAAAGAAGCTGCCTACGAACGGCACCAGGTTCAGCAGCCACAGCCAGCCTGACCAGCCAATGTCATGCAAGCGCTGAACGCTGATCATGATGCTGACGATCAGAAACCCGAGGCACAGGAAGAAGGCGAGGATGCCACCGACGATAAGGCCCGCAGTCGAATCGCTGCTGACCAGGGCCAAGCCGACGAGGGCAAATACGGCGACGACTGCAATCGTAATCAGGCTCAACACCATCGACCACGCGAGAAAACGCAGGCGTCCGATACGTCCTTCGACACCGAAGGGCTTGAGCGTGGCGAACTCGGGCAAGCTTTCACCGACACGGGCTTGCGGCGGCGCGTAAGGGGATTCGGGTTCTGACGAGGTGGCCGCAGGGACGTGATGCTGAATGTCGGCCAGATTCAGTTCAACCGAGGGTTCGGATTCGATTCGGGCGTCGATGCCAGTGTTCTTCAGGGCTTGCAGATACGTTTGTGCATCGGTTTGTGACAGTTCGCGTTTGAGTGTGACCGGTTGACCGCTGAACAGTCGTTCGACGGCGGCGACTTCGCTCTTGTACAGCGCGGCGAGATTGAGCTTGGCGGTGGAGAGCTCAACCCCCGGCAGTAGCGTGCCGTCGAATACGATCTTGAAACGGTTTTCGCTCATTGCCGAGGCATCCTTGTCGCGAGTGTATGAATTCGGAGTGTAAGGCCAGCCTGGCGTGGCTGGCCCGGATTTTCAGCGTGGCCAGCGCTTATGCAGTTGTTCGGCCTGCTCGAGTGCCTTGCGGTATTCAGCGTCGAGGCGCGCCACCAGTTGATCGACACTCGGCAAATCATCGATTTCGCCAACACCCTGACCCGCAGACCACACGGTTTTCCAGGCCTTGGCTTCATCGCTGATCGGCTTGAGCTTGGAGCCGAAATTGACCTCGCCCTTGTTTTGCAGCGCGGCCATGTCGAAACCGGCGGCCTCCAGGCTCTGGCGCATGAAGCTCGCCGGCACACCCGATACCGCTGGAGTATGGACGATGTCTGCGGCTCTGGCAGTCAGCAGCATCTCTTTGTAGGCGTCAGGCGCATGACTTTCGGTGGTGCCGATAAATCGCGTACCGAAGTAGGCCAAATCTGCACCGAGCAATTGCGCGGCGAGAATTTCATGGCCGTGGTTCAGACACCCGGCCAGCAGCAGGGTCTTGTCGAAGAACTGGCGGATTTCGGCAATCAGCGAGAATGGGCTCCAGGTCCCGGCATGCCCACCAGCTCCCGCGGCGACGGCGATCAAACCATCCACGCCAGCTTCGGCGGCCTTCTCGGCATGGCGGCGAGTCGTCACGTCATGGAACACCAAGCCTCCGTAGCTGTGCACTGCGTCGACCAGTTCCTTCACTGCGCCGAGGCTGGTGATCACGATCGGCACTTTGTGCTCGATGCAAATCTCCAGGTCAGCTTGCAGCCGTGGATTGCTGTTGTGGACGATCAGGTTTACCGCGTACGGCGCGGGGTTTTCCAGCGTCGCCAACCCGGCCTCGATCTCTTCCAGCCAGGCCTTGAACCCGCTGCTCTCGCGTTGGTTCAGGGCCGGAAAACTGCCCACCACGCCATTGCGGCAGCAGGCGAGCACCAGTTGCGGATTGGAAATCAGGAACATCGGCGCCGCCACCACGGGCAGACGCAAACGTTGTTCGAGCAGAGCGGGCAGCGACATTGGAAGTACCCCGATGAGTTGTGTCTGTTGGAGTTAGAACGGTCGAACGACGACCAGAATTACGATTGCCAGCAATATCAGAACCGGCACTTCATTGAACCAGCGAAAAAAGACATGGCTGCGGGTGTTCTCGCCACGGGCAAAACGTTTCACCTGTGCGCCGCACATGTGGTGGTAGCCGATCAGCAACACGACCAGGGTCAGTTTGGCGTGTATCCAGCCACCCTGGCTGAAGATGCCGGGATTGAGGTAGATGAGCCAACCGCCGAAGATCAGCGTGGCAATCATCGCCGGGCCCATGATGCCCCGGTACAGCTTGCGCTCCATGACGCTGAAGCGTTCCTTACTGATCGTGTCTTCACTTTGTGCGTGGTAAACGAACAGGCGCGGCAGGTAGAACAGGCCGGCAAACCAGCACACAACGCTGATGATGTGAAAAGCTTTGAGCCATAGATAAAGCATTTTTAGTTATTCCCAGGTTCACGGTAGCCGGGATAGTAGAGGCTTGAGCGTCCGCACGTCACCTTGCCGGTTGTCGCAGGACGATACGGGCCCTATTATCGACGGCTTTCCAGTGGGTTCGTTGAGGGCAGGTTTATGGTCAAGGTCGGTATCGTCGGCGGCACGGGTTACACCGGTGTCGAACTGCTGCGTCTGTTGGCGCAACATCCGCAAGCTGAAGTGGTTGTCATCACTTCCCGATCCGAGGCCGGCCTGGCCGTCGCCGACATGTACCCGAACCTGCGAGGCCACTACGACGGCCTGGCGTTCAGCGTTCCGGACATCAAGACCCTGGGCGCTTGCGACGTGGTGTTCTTCGCTACGCCACACGGTGTTGCGCATGCCTTGGCGGGTGAGTTGCTGGCGGCCGGGACCAAGGTCATCGACCTGTCAGCCGACTTCCGTCTGCAGGATGCTCATGAGTGGGCCAAGTGGTACGGCCAGCCGCACGGTGCGCCGGAGTTGCTGGACGAAGCGGTCTACGGCCTGCCGGAAGTCAATCGTGAACAAATCAAGAAAGCGCGCCTGATTGCTGTGCCGGGTTGCTATCCGACTGCTACGCAATTGGGTTTCCTGCCATTGCTCGAAGCGGGTCTGGCCGATGTTGCGCACCTGATCGCCGACTGCAAATCCGGCGTCAGCGGTGCTGGCCGTGGCGCTTCCGTAGGCTCGCTGTACTCCGAAACCTCGGAAAGCATGAAGGCCTATGCCGTCAAAGGTCACCGTCATTTGCCGGAAATTCGCCAGGGTCTGCGTCGTGCAGCAGGCAAGGACGTTGGTCTGACCTTCGTTCCGCACCTGACGCCGATGATCCGCGGGATTCACTCGACGCTCTACGCAACTGTCGTGGATCGCTCGGTGGATTTGCAGGCGCTGTTCGAAAAGCGTTATGCCAACGAACCGTTCGTCGACGTCATGCCCGCCGGAAGCCACCCGGAAACCCGCAGCGTGCGCGGTGCCAACGTTTGCCGTATCGCGGTGCATCGTCCGCAGGATGGTGATCTGGTGGTCGTGTTGTCGGTAATCGACAACCTGGTCAAAGGCGCGTCGGGGCAGGCGGTACAGAACATGAACATCCTGTTCGGTCTGGATGAACGTCTGGGTCTGTCCCACGCGGGCATGCTGCCGTAAGGTTTATTGCGCACAGTAAAAAGGCCCGTTGAACGGGCCTTTTTGCATTTTGGGCTGGCGAATGGATTGGTTGATATACCATAACAATAGTTGACCGCTTTTCTAGGAGAAGCGGATAATGCGCGTCATCACGCAATATGACGGCGTAACGCCGGGAGATAGTCAGCATGAGCGTCGAATCCTTCACCCCCACGGCTTTGCAATTCACCCACGGTGCCGCGCACAAGGTGAAGAGCCTGGTCGATGAAGAGGGGAATGATCGCTTGAAGCTGCGCGTATTCGTTACGGGCGGCGGTTGTTCAGGTTTTCAGTACGGCTTCACTTTCGATGAGGAAGTGGCCGATGACGACACCATCGTCGAGCGCGAAGGTGTCAGTCTGGTGGTCGATCCGATGAGCTTCCAATACCTGGCAGGTGCCGAGGTGGATTACCAGGAAGGTCTTGAAGGTTCGCGTTTCGTCATCAAGAACCCGAACGCGACCACCACGTGTGGCTGTGGCTCTTCGTTCTCGATCTGATCAGCGCGCCAGTTTCATCAAAACGCCGCATGGCCTCACGGCACTGCGGCGTTTTGCTGTCCGGGGTTTTATGCGGGGTAGATGGCGCCCAATACGCGCAAGCCGCGAGCGCCGGTGACACTTGGGCGATTGGCGGCGATGCCTTCGAGGCAGCAGTGGGCCAGCCACGCAAACGCCATGGCTTCGACCCAATCCGGGTCTACTCCATATGCGGAAGTACTGCTGACTTTCGCCTTCGGTAACAGGCTGGCCAGTCGATTCATCAGTGTCGAGTTGTGCGCGCCACCGCCGCAGACCAGCACTTCTTGAGTGTCTGTCTGGGCACTTTGCAGCGATTCGGTGATGGTCAGTGTAGTCAGCTCAAGCAGCGTTGCCTGTATATTCTCGGCGGGGAAGGCAGGCAATTGCGCGAGGTGCTGCATCAACCATGGCAAGTTGAACACTTCCCGGCCGGTGCTCTTCGGACCTTGGGTCACGAAGAATGGATCGCTGAGCAGCGCCTTCAATAGAATCGGCTCGATCTTGCCACTGGCGGCCCATTGGCCGTCACGGTCGTAGTTGTCGCCGCGTTGCTGGTGAATCCAGGCATCCAGCAACACATTGCCCGGGCCGCAATCGAAACCGGCAACTGGCTTGCCAGGTTCGATCAAGCTGAGATTGCTGAAGCCGCCGATGTTCAGTACGGCGCGGTTGCCGGCGCGTTCTTCAAACAGGGCTTCATGGAAGGCTGGAACCAGCGGCGCGCCTTGGCCACCGGCAGCGACGTCGCGGCTGCGGAAGTCGCTGACCACGGTGATGCCAGTGAGCTCGGTCAGCAAGGCCGGGTTGCCGATCTGCACCGTGAATCCGCGCGCGGGCTCATGGCGGATGGTCTGCCCGTGACTGCCAATCGCGCGAATGTCTTCAGGTTTGAGCTGCTGTTGGGCAAGGAGGGCGTTAACGCCTTGTGCGGCGAGCTTTACCCAGTTCTGCTGGGCGATGGCGGAGCGGGCAATCTCGTCCGGACCGCTGGCGCACAAGCCAAGCAGCTCGGCGCGCAGGGATTCAGGCATAGGGATGTAATGCGTGGCGATCAGCCCGATCGCCGGTGACTGCTCGATCAGCGCAATGTCCAGGCCATCAAGGCTGGTCCCGGACATCACACCTATATAGAGCGCCATGGCTTAACGTTTACTCGAAGCCAGTTGCGTGGATTTCTCTTGATCCATGCGCGCCATCAGCGGCTGGCTCTGCGCGAGGAAGCGCGCACGTTCGGCTTTGGAGATCGGATCGGCCATTGCCACTTTCTGCCCCAACGGATCAACGTGCACGCCGTTGACCTGGAACTCATAGTGCAAGTGCGGGCCGGTCGACAGGCCAGTGGTGCCGATGTAGCCGATCACCTGACCCTGCTTGACGTTGCTGCCGGTCTGAACGCCCTTGGCAAAGCCCTGCATGTGGCCGTATAGCGTGCGGTAAGTGTTGCCGTGCTGGATGATCACGGTGTTGCCGTAACCACCACGACGCCCGGCCAGCAATACTTTGCCATCGCCAGCTGCCTTGATCGGCGTACCGCGTGGGGCTGCGTAGTCGACGCCTTTGTGGGCGCGGATCTTGTTCAGGATCGGGTGCTTGCGACCCATGGAGAATTTCGAGCTGATGCGGGCGAAGTCTACCGGGGTGCGGATGAACGCCTTGCGCATGCTGTTGCCGTCAGCGGTGTAATAGCTGCTGTTGCCTTGTTTGTTGGTGTAACGCACGGCGGTGTAAGTCTTGCCGCGGTTGGTGAAGCGCGCAGACAGGATCGGGCCATTGCCGACAGGTTTGCCGTTGACCACTTTCTGCTCGTAGATCACGTCGAATTCGTCACCCTGGCGAATGTCCTGGGCGAAATCGACGTCATAACCAAACACACTGGCCATGTCCATGGTCAGGCTGTGGGACAGGCCCGCACGTGCGGCGGACTGCGACAGCGAACTGTTGATCACGCCGTGGACATAGGCGGAGCGCACGGTTGGCTTGGCGGTAATGCGATTGAACGTATAACCCTTGTCGTTCTTGCTCAGGGTGATGGTTTCGAGGTCGCTGACCTTGCTGTGCAGGCTGGTCAACTGGCCTTCGCGGTTCAATTCGAATTCAAGTTTCTGCCCGTGCTTGAGCTGGCTGAACTGCTTGGCTTGCTTATCGCTGGCCAGCACTTCATGCACTGCCGTTGCCGGTAGACCCACCTTCTCGAACAGTGTGGAGAGAGTATCACCCTTGGCGACTGTCACTTCCCTGTGGTTTGGCGCCTGCTTTTCTTCGGCGACAGGTGCTGGTTCGGTTTGAGCGGTTTCCTGGGTGTCTTCAGCGCTGTTATCGATCTGCGCGAAAGGAGAAGCTGCTGGCTCATTTGTGGCTTGGACGGCTTCAGCAGCGTCTTGTTCTTGTGTCAGTTGTTCAGCAGGGCTTTCCAGTTCAAGACTCAGGGTTGTCTTTTTGGCTTCAACATCACTGGAAGGGAATACCAGAAGCGCCAGGCTCAGAAGGGCGGCGATACCGCTTGCTGCGAGCAGGTGGGTCTTCGGGTAAAGCGGTGGCGCTTTAGACGATTCTTTGGTCATAAGTAGTTTTTTGACTTTGAAAAAGATGAATTGGAAAAGATGAATGACATGATGAAGATGAAATAACTGTATAAAATATAACCAAATCATCTCTGAAGCAAGTCTACGGATGTTATGTCCGTGGTTTGGCGTCCGTGCGCCGGGCAAACCTTGTATTTGACGTGCGATCTTGTATGGTTGGTCCCCTTTGAATCTGAGCCTTGCGGGTCTGTTATGAAGTCGGTTGAAGAGCAGCTAGCGCTGATCAAACGTGGTGCAGAAGAACTGTTGGTCGAGTCCGAGCTGGTTGAAAAGCTCAAGCGCGGCCAGCCGCTGCGTATTAAGGCAGGCTTCGATCCGACCGCGCCGGATTTGCACCTGGGCCATACCGTGCTTATTAATAAGCTGCGCCAGTTCCAGGAGTTGGGCCATCAGGTGATCTTCCTGATTGGCGACTTCACCGGGATGATTGGCGATCCGAGCGGCAAGAGCGCAACTCGCCCTCCGCTGACCCGTGAGCAGGTTCTTGAGAACGCCGAGACCTACAAGACTCAGGTCTTCAAGATTCTTGATCCGGCGAAAACCGAAGTGGCCTTCAACTCCACCTGGATGGACCAGATGGGGCCGGCCGACTTCATTCGCCTGACTTCGCAGTACACCGTGGCGCGCATGCTCGAGCGTGATGACTTCGACAAGCGTTACACCACCAATCAGCCGATCGCCATTCACGAGTTCCTTTATCCGCTGGTCCAGGGTTACGACTCTGTTGCCTTGCGCGCTGATGTCGAGCTGGGTGGCACCGATCAGAAGTTCAACTTGCTGATGGGGCGTGAGCTGCAGCGTGGTTACGGCCAGGAAGCTCAGTGCATTCTGACCATGCCATTGCTCGAAGGTCTGGATGGCGTGAAGAAGATGTCCAAGTCCTTGGGCAACTACGTGGGTATCCAGGAAGCGCCGGGCGTGATGTACGGCAAGCTGGTCTCCATTCCTGATGCGCTGATGTGGCGTTATTTCGAGTTGCTCAGCTTCCGTTCCATGGATGAGATCAATGCTTTCCGTGCTGATGTAGAGGCGGGCGCTAATCCGCGTGACATCAAGATCAAGCTGGCCGAAGAGATTGTTGCGCGTTTTCATGGTGAGGAGGCTGCGGCCAATGCTCATCGTGCGGCGGGTAACCGTATGAAGGATGGCGAGCTGCCGGATGACCTACCGGAGATCGAGTTGACTGCTGCCGAGGACATGCCGATTGCTGCTGTCCTTAATAAGGCGGGCTTGGTGAAGAACTCTGCTGTGGCGCGGGATCTCCTCGGTTCCGGAGGTGTACGTATAGATGGTGAGGTTGTCGATCGCACCTTTATATATGCACTGGGCGCGACCCATGTTTGCCAGGCCGGCAAGAAGGCATTTGCGCGTATTACGCTCAAATCCGAATAAACCTGAAATTAAGGGTTGACGGCGAATTTTAGAAGCCTATAATTCGCCCCACTTCCGGCGCAGTCGTAACGGAAAACTCCTTGGTAAACAATGAGTTACGCAGGTTTCGGCAGCGGGTTGCTTCAGGTCATCGAAGCCAAAAGGAAGTTGAAAAAGAGGTGTTGACAGCAGCGTGTAACGCTGTAGAATTCGCCTCCCGCTGATGAGAGATCTGAAGCGCAAGTGGTTGAAGTTGTTGAGGAATTCCTCGAAAGCTTCTGAAAATAATCACTTGACAGCAAATGAGGCTGCTGTAGAATGCGCGCCTCGGTTGAGACGAAAGATCTTAGCCAACCGCTCTTTAACAACTGAATCAAGCAATTCGTGTGGGTGCTTGTGGAGTCAGACTGCTAGTCAAAAGATTATCAGCATCACAAGTTACTCCGCGAGAAATCAAAGATGTAACCAACGATTGCTGAGCCAAGTTTAGGGTTTTCTCAAAACCCAAAGATGTTTGAACTGAAGAGTTTGATCATGGCTCAGATTGAACGCTGGCGGCAGGCCTAACACATGCAAGTCGAGCGGATGAAGAGAGCTTGCTCTCTGATTCAGCGGCGGACGGGTGAGTAATGCCTAGGAATCTGCCTGGTAGTGGGGGACAACGTCTCGAAAGGGACGCTAATACCGCATACGTCCTACGGGAGAAAGCAGGGGACCTTCGGGCCTTGCGCTATCAGATGAGCCTAGGTCGGATTAGCTAGTTGGTGAGGTAATGGCTCACCAAGGCGACGATCCGTAACTGGTCTGAGAGGATGATCAGTCACACTGGAACTGAGACACGGTCCAGACTCCTACGGGAGGCAGCAGTGGGGAATATTGGACAATGGGCGAAAGCCTGATCCAGCCATGCCGCGTGTGTGAAGAAGGTCTTCGGATTGTAAAGCACTTTAAGTTGGGAGGAAGGGCATTAACCTAATACGTTAGTGTTTTGACGTTACCGACAGAATAAGCACCGGCTAACTCTGTGCCAGCAGCCGCGGTAATACAGAGGGTGCAAGCGTTAATCGGAATTACTGGGCGTAAAGCGCGCGTAGGTGGTTCGTTAAGTTGGATGTGAAAGCCCCGGGCTCAACCTGGGAACTGCATTCAAAACTGACGAGCTAGAGTATGGTAGAGGGTGGTGGAATTTCCTGTGTAGCGGTGAAATGCGTAGATATAGGAAGGAACACCAGTGGCGAAGGCGACCACCTGGACTGATACTGACACTGAGGTGCGAAAGCGTGGGGAGCAAACAGGATTAGATACCCTGGTAGTCCACGCCGTAAACGATGTCAACTAGCCGTTGGGAGCCTTGAGCTCTTAGTGGCGCAGCTAACGCATTAAGTTGACCGCCTGGGGAGTACGGCCGCAAGGTTAAAACTCAAATGAATTGACGGGGGCCCGCACAAGCGGTGGAGCATGTGGTTTAATTCGAAGCAACGCGAAGAACCTTACCAGGCCTTGACATCCAATGAACTTTCCAGAGATGGATTGGTGCCTTCGGGAACATTGAGACAGGTGCTGCATGGCTGTCGTCAGCTCGTGTCGTGAGATGTTGGGTTAAGTCCCGTAACGAGCGCAACCCTTGTCCTTAGTTACCAGCACGTTATGGTGGGCACTCTAAGGAGACTGCCGGTGACAAACCGGAGGAAGGTGGGGATGACGTCAAGTCATCATGGCCCTTACGGCCTGGGCTACACACGTGCTACAATGGTCGGTACAGAGGGTTGCCAAGCCGCGAGGTGGAGCTAATCCCACAAAACCGATCGTAGTCCGGATCGCAGTCTGCAACTCGACTGCGTGAAGTCGGAATCGCTAGTAATCGCGAATCAGAATGTCGCGGTGAATACGTTCCCGGGCCTTGTACACACCGCCCGTCACACCATGGGAGTGGGTTGCACCAGAAGTAGCTAGTCTAACCTTCGGGAGGACGGTTACCACGGTGTGATTCATGACTGGGGTGAAGTCGTAACAAGGTAGCCGTAGGGGAACCTGCGGCTGGATCACCTCCTTAATCGACGACTCAGCTGCTTCATGAGCTCCCACACGAATTGCTTGATTCATTGAAGAAGACGAAAGAAGCAGCCATTAGGGTTGTAGCTTGGTTGGTTAGAGCGCACCCCATGCTCTGTGGTTAAGAGCAGGGTGAGGTCGGCCTTAGCAGCTCGAAATTGGGTCTGTAGCTCAGTTGGTTAGAGCGCACCCCTGATAAGGGTGAGGTCGGCAGTTCGAATCTGCCCAGACCCACCAATTTTGTGTGGGAAACGCCTGTAGAAATACGGGGCCATAGCTCAGCTGGGAGAGCGCCTGCCTTGCACGCAGGAGGTCAACGGTTCGATCCCGTTTGGCTCCACCACTACTGCTTCTGAAGTAAAGCTTAGAAATGAGCATTCCATCGGTGTCGATGATGAATGTTGATTTCTAGTCTTTGACTAGTTCGTTCTTTAAAAATTTGGGTATGTGATAGAAAGATAGACTGGACGTTACTTTCACCGGTAACGGATCAGGCTAAGGTAAAATTTGTGAGTTCTCTTAGTTGAGAAATTCGAATTTTCGGCGAATGTCGTCTTCACAGTATAACCAGATTGCTTGGGGTTATATGGTCAAGTGAAGAAGCGCATACGGTGGATGCCTTGGCAGTCAGAGGCGATGAAAGACGTGGTAGCCTGCGAAAAGCTTCGGGGAGTCGGCAAACAGACTTTGATCCGGAGATGTCTGAATGGGGGAACCCAGCCATCATAAGATGGTTATCTTGTACTGAATACATAGGTGCAAGAGGCGAACCAGGGGAACTGAAACATCTAAGTACCCTGAGGAAAAGAAATCAACCGAGATTCCCTTAGTAGTGGCGAGCGAACGGGGACTAGCCCTTAAGTGGCTTTGAGATTAGCGGAACGCTCTGGAAAGTGCGGCCATAGTGGGTGATAGCCCTGTACGCGAAAATCTCTTGGTCATGAAATCGAGTAGGACGGAGCACGAGAAACTTTGTCTGAATATGGGGGGACCATCCTCCAAGGCTAAATACTACTGACTGACCGATAGTGAACTAGTACCGTGAGGGAAAGGCGAAAAGAACCCCGGAGAGGGGAGTGAAATAGATCCTGAAACCGTATGCGTACAAGCAGTGGGAGCCTACTTTGTTAGGTGACTGCGTACCTTTTGTATAATGGGTCAGCGACTTATTTTCAGTGGCGAGCTTAACCGAATAGGGGAGGCGTAGCGAAAGCGAGTCTTAATAGGGCGTCTAGTCGCTGGGAATAGACCCGAAACCGGGCGATCTATCCATGGGCAGGTTGAAGGTTGGGTAACACTAACTGGAGGACCGAACCGACTACCGTTGAAAAGTTAGCGGATGACCTGTGGATCGGAGTGAAAGGCTAATCAAGCTCGGAGATAGCTGGTTCTCCTCGAAAGCTATTTAGGTAGCGCCTCATGTATCACTGTAGGGGGTAGAGCACTGTTTCGGCTAGGGGGTCATCCCGACTTACCAAACCGATGCAAACTCCGAATACCTACAAGTGCCGAGCATGGGAGACACACGGCGGGTGCTAACGTCCGTCGTGAAAAGGGAAACAACCCAGACCGTCAGCTAAGGTCCCAAAGTTATGGTTAAGTGGGAAACGATGTGGGAAGGCTTAGACAGCTAGGAGGTTGGCTTAGAAGCAGCCACCCTTTAAAGAAAGCGTAATAGCTCACTAGTCGAGTCGGCCTGCGCGGAAGATGTAACGGGGCTCAAACCATACACCGAAGCTACGGGTATCACTTAGGTGATGCGGTAGAGGAGCGTTCTGTAAGCCTGTGAAGGTGAGTTGAGAAGCTTGCTGGAGGTATCAGAAGTGCGAATGCTGACATGAGTAACGACAATGGGTGTGAAAAACACCCACGCCGAAAGACCAAGGTTTCCTGCGCAACGTTAATCGACGCAGGGTTAGTCGGTCCCTAAGGCGAGGCTGAAAAGCGTAGTCGATGGAAAACAGGTTAATATTCCTGTACTTCTGGTTATTGCGATGGAGGGACGGAGAAGGCTAGGCCAGCTTGGCGTTGGTTGTCCAAGTTTAAGGTGGTAGGCTGGAATCTTAGGTAAATCCGGGATTCTAAGGCCGAGAGCTGATGACGAGTTACCCTTTGGGTGACGAAGTGGTTGATGCCATGCTTCCAAGAAAAGCTTCTAAGCTTCAGGTAACCAGGAACCGTACCCCAAACCGACACAGGTGGTTGGGTAGAGAATACCAAGGCGCTTGAGAGAACTCGGGTGAAGGAACTAGGCAAAATGGCACCGTAACTTCGGGAGAAGGTGCGCCGGTGAGGGTGAAGGACTTGCTCCGTAAGCCCACGCCGGTCGAAGATACCAGGCCGCTGCGACTGTTTATTAAAAACACAGCACTCTGCAAACACGAAAGTGGACGTATAGGGTGTGACGCCTGCCCGGTGCCGGAAGGTTAATTGATGGGGTTAGCTAACGCGAAGCTCTTGATCGAAGCCCCGGTAAACGGCGGCCGTAACTATAACGGTCCTAAGGTAGCGAAATTCCTTGTCGGGTAAGTTCCGACCTGCACGAATGGCGTAACGATGGCGGCGCTGTCTCCACCCGAGACTCAGTGAAATTGAAATCGCTGTGAAGATGCAGTGTATCCGCGGCTAGACGGAAAGACCCCGTGAACCTTTACTATAGCTTTGCACTGGACTTTGAATTTGCTTGTGTAGGATAGGTGGGAGGCTTTGAAGCGTGGACGCCAGTTCGCGTGGAGCCAACCTTGAAATACCACCCTGGCAACTTTGAGGTTCTAACTCAGGTCCGTTATCCGGATCGAGGACAGTGTATGGTGGGTAGTTTGACTGGGGCGGTCTCCTCCTAAAGAGTAACGGAGGAGTACGAAGGTGCGCTCAGACCGGTCGGAAATCGGTCGTAGAGTATAAAGGCAAAAGCGCGCTTGACTGCGAGACAGACACGTCGAGCAGGTACGAAAGTAGGTCTTAGTGATCCGGTGGTTCTGTATGGAAGGGCCATCGCTCAACGGATAAAAGGTACTCCGGGGATAACAGGCTGATACCGCCCAAGAGTTCATATCGACGGCGGTGTTTGGCACCTCGATGTCGGCTCATCACATCCTGGGGCTGAAGCCGGTCCCAAGGGTATGGCTGTTCGCCATTTAAAGTGGTACGCGAGCTGGGTTTAGAACGTCGTGAGACAGTTCGGTCCCTATCTGCCGTGGACGTTTGAGATTTGAGAGGGGCTGCTCCTAGTACGAGAGGACCGGAGTGGACGAACCTCTGGTGTTCCGGTTGTCACGCCAGTGGCATTGCCGGGTAGCTATGTTCGGAATAGATAACCGCTGAAAGCATCTAAGCGGGAAACTAGCCTCAAGATGAGATCTCACTGGGACCTTGAGTCCCCTGAAGGGCCGTCGAAGACTACGACGTTGATAGGTTGGGTGTGTAAGCGCTGTGAGGCGTTGAGCTAACCAATACTAATTGCCCGTGAGGCTTGACCATATAACACCCAAGCAATTTGCGCGTAAAAGCCAGATTGCGGTGTGTGAAGACGAAAGAACCGAAAGTTCGACGCTTACAAAACACCGAAAACTATCGCATACCCAATTTGCTGAAGCGCGGCCGACTGGCCACGATTCGGTACCCGAATTTCTTGACGACCATAGAGCGTTGGAACCACCTGATCCCATCCCGAACTCAGCAGTGAAACGATGCATCGCCGATGGTAGTGTGGGGTTTCCCCATGTGAGAGTAGGTCATCGTCAAGATTAAATTCCGAAACCCCAATTGCGAAAGCAGTTGGGGTTTTGTTTTGTCCGCAGGAAAATCTGTCACACCGGCTTTCTATGCAACTGCCCGGAGCGTGGCTATCATGCGGGCCTCATTGTGAGGCGAGACTTGCATGCTGACGTTGTTAAAGCTTCTTAAAGATGGCCGATTCCATTCGGGTGAAGCCTTGGGCGCTGCCTTGGGCATTAGTCGCAGTGCAGTCTGGAAGCAGCTTCAGCATCTGGAGGCTGAGCTGGGATTGTCCATTCATAAAGTCAGGGGGCGCGGTTATCAATTGGCTGCGCCGCTGACGCTGCTCGATCCTCTGGAGATCAGGCGCTTGGCGCCTGTCTGTGACTGGCCTGTCCTGGTATTCGATTCAATCGATTCCACGAATGCTGAAGCGCTCCGTGCCATTGAGCGGCACCAGGCGACGCCTTTTCTGGTGCTTTCTGAACGGCAAACTGCTGGTCGCGGGCGGCGCGGGCGAAAGTGGGTGAGTCCATTCGCAGAAAACATCTATTACAGCCTGGTGCTGCGTATTGAAGGCGGAATGCGCCAGCTGGAAGGCTTGAGCCTTGTTGTCGGGCTCGCCGTAATGCAGGCCTTGCGTGAGCTCGGTGTTCCGGGTGTGGGTTTGAAATGGCCCAATGACGTTCTGGTCGGTCAGAAGAAAATTGCCGGAATCTTGCTGGAGTTGGTGGGTGATCCTGCCGACGTATGTCACGTGGTGTTGGGTGTAGGTATTAATGTAAACATGCAGATGACCGACGAGGTTGATCAGCAGTGGACTTCCATGCGGCTCGAATCGGGAAGAATGTTTGATCGCAATCACCTGGTGGCTGCCCTTGGTTTGATGTTGCAGAAGTACCTTGCGCTTCATCAGTCCGGCGGGTTCTCAGCGGTTCAAGCGGAGTGGGAGCAAAATCACCTGTGGCAGGGGCAGGCGGTGTCGTTAATCGCCGGTGTTAACCAGATAGATGGTGAAGTGCTGGGTATTGATAGTCAGGGCGCCTTGCGCTTGAAGGTGGGTGGTGTGGAAAAAGTTTTCAGCGGCGGAGAGCTGAGTCTGAGGTTGCGCAATGATTCTTGAGCTCGACTGTGGAAACAGCTTTATCAAGTGGCGCGTGATCGAGACTGGCGCCCAACTGGTTGTGGGCGAGGGGGTTGTCGATTCGGATCGCGCATTGCTGGAAAGCTTGAGCGCGCTCAATGGGCTCGCTCTCAGGTTTTGTCGACTGGTCAGTGTAAGGACTGCTGAAGAAACCGATGCGTTGATCTCCCTGTTGAGGGCGTCCTTCGATGTGTCGGTGGTATGTGCGGCTCCGGCACGTGAAATGTCCGGTGTGCGTAACGGCTATGAGGAGTTCGAGAAGCTGGGCCTTGATCGCTGGCTCGCGCTGCTCGGCGGGTTCCATTTGGCGGGTGGCGCGTGCCTTGTGCTTGATTTCGGTACGGCTGTTACCGCTGACTTCGTCGCCGCGGATGGCGAGCATCTCGGTGGGTTTATTTGCCCGGGGATGCCGTTGATGCGTAATCAGCTTCGTACTCATACCCGCAAAATTCGTTACGGTGATCTTGCCGCAGAGCGCGCTTTGGAGGATCTCGTTCCTGGTCGCGCTACAGTTGAGGCTGTCGAGCGCGGTTGCTTGTTGATGCTTCGGGGATTTGTGCTGACTCAGTTGGAGTTAGCGCGTAGCTACTGGGGTGAGGGTTTCGCGGTATTCCTTACGGGTGGGGATGCGGAGCTGGTCTCCGGGGTAGTGCCTGAGGCCAGGGTGGTGCCGGACCTCGTATTTGTAGGCTTGGCGATGGCTTGCCCTTTGTCCTGAGGTATTTATGCGTTGGTTGTTTTTGCTGCTGCTTGTTCTCAATGTGTTTTATTACATCTGGCATCAACAAGAGGCTCCTCTGCGCGCGAAGGACGTAACACCCTTGAGTTTGTATCGGGGGTCTCAGCAGGATATTCGTCTGTTGAGCGAGGCTCCGGACGTGGCGAAGGATAAGGGCAAGGCAGCGCCGGCGGAGTCTGGATGTCTTTTTGTAGGCGGTTTTGCCCGTCAAGACGTCGCTCAGGGGCTTGAGCGCAGATTGACTGGCATGGATGTCAAGTTTCAGGCGTTGCCCAAGGGGAGTGCTGAATCCGCCGGTTATTGGCTGCGTGTAGCCCCGGAAAGCCGGCGTTGGCTGGACGATCTTCAGCTGATAAACCTTTCTAAAGAATTCAATGAGTTAAAACATAAAATAATGCCTTGCGAAGGGGTTGCACCCATCGAATAGTTTGCATAGAATGGCGCCCGCTCCACAGCGAACGCCGGAAACGGTTAACGGTGTGAGGCGAGGTCAACGCAGCTAAGCTCAGGTTTTTAATGAGAAAAATGCTTGACAGAAGGCTGGCATGATGTAGAATGCCGGCTCGCTTAGGAGGGGTTCCCGAGCGGCCAAAGGGATCAGACTGTAAATCTGACGTCTACGACTTCGAAGGTTCGAATCCTTCCCCCTCCACCATTTTAGCGAGAGCTGTAAGCGCTCGCGGGTATAGTTTAGTGGTAGAACCTCAGCCTTCCAAGCTGATGATGCGGGTTCGATTCCCGCTACCCGCTCCAAGTTTACAGGTTTTGCACAGTGTTACGCTCTTGTAGCTCAGTTGGTAGAGCACACCCTTGGTAAGGGTGAGGTCAGCGGTTCAAATCCGCTCAAGAGCTCCATATAACAAGGCAGATATGAAAATATCTGCCTTTGTTTTAAGGGGCTGGATTGCATTTCGTGTTCGGTGAGGGCGATCAGGTCGTCGATGCCGAAGGTGTGGTCAGGCTCGCAGAGTAAAATGTTGTAAAGTCTTCTTCGGGCCGGCATAATGGTCGGCCTGATTTTGTTTTAGGTCAGTAGCTCAATTGGCAGAGCGACGGTCTCCAAAACCGTAGGTTGGGGGTTCGATTCCCTCCTGACCTGCCAGATTCACTCGGTGTGTCTGGCTTTCTTTTCACAGGATCTTCATAGATGACTCCTAAAGCTGAAGCTCAAGGCTCTCGCTTCGATCTGCTCAAGTGGCTAGTAGTAGTCGCTTTGGTGGTTGTTGGCGTTGTTGGCAATCAGTACTATTCTGCTTCGCCGATCCTGTACCGTGTACTGGCATTGCTTGTCATTGCTGCTGTAGCTGCCTTTGTAGGCCTGCAGACAGTTAAGGGCAAGTCTTTCTTTGTACTGGCTAAGGAAGCGCGCACCGAGATTCGTAAAGTCGTATGGCCAACTCGCCAAGAAACCACGCAGACCACGTTGATCGTTGTGGCTGTTGTCCTGGTTATGGCGTTGCTGTTGTGGGGTCTTGATTCCCTGCTCGGCTGGCTTGTCTCCTTGATTGTCGGCTAAGGGTGTCCCGTGGCTAAGCGTTGGTATGTTGTGCATGCTTACTCGGGTTACGAGAAGCATGTCATGCGTTCGTTGATCGAGCGCGTAAAGCTGGCTGGCATGGAAGATGGCTTCGGCGAGATTCTGGTTCCCACTGAAGAAGTGGTTGAGATGCGGAACGGCCAGAAGCGCAAAAGCGAACGCAAGTTCTTCCCTGGCTACGTGCTGGTCCAGATGGATATGAACGAGGGTACTTGGCACTTGGTCAAGGATACTCCTCGGGTGATGGGTTTTATCGGCGGTACTGCTGATAAGCCAGCGCCAATTACTGACAAAGAAGCAGAAGCGATTCTGCGTCGCGTCGCTGATGGTAGTGACAAGCCTAAGCCGAAGACGTTGTTCGAGCCGGGCGAGTCGGTACGTGTCAACGATGGTCCGTTTGCCGATTTCACTGGCACGGTCGAAGAAGTTAACTACGAAAAGAGCCGGATTCAGGTCGCGGTGCTCATTTTCGGACGCTCTACTCCGGTAGAGCTGGAGTTCAGCCAGGTCGAAAAGGTCTAGTTGAGCAAGCATCCCAACCCCGCAGCCTTAGGCTGTGGGGTTTTGTCGTCACTGGGATAAACGCGCAAGTAACCGGGGAGCCTTTCGAGGCGTTTGAACCCGTAATTGGAGTGCCTCATGGCCAAGAAGATTACCGCTTACATCAAGCTGCAAGTGAAGGCCGCTCAGGCTAACCCAAGCCCACCTGTTGGTCCTGCTCTGGGTCAGCACGGCGTGAACATCATGGAATTCTGCAAGGCTTTCAACGCCCGTACTCAGGGTCTTGAGCCAGGTCTGCCGACTCCAGTGATCATCACTGTCTACAGCGACCGTAGCTTCACTTTCGAAACCAAATCCACCCCTGCTTCGGTTCTGCTGAAGAAGGCGGCCGGTCTGACCAGCGGTTCCGCTCGTCCGAATACCGTTAAGGTTGGCACCGTAACCCGTGCTCAGCTGGAAGAAATCGCGAAAACCAAAAACGCGGATCTGACTGCAGCTGATATGGACGCAGCCGTGCGTACTATCGCCGGTTCTGCTCGTAGCATGGGCCTTAACGTGGAGGGTGTGTAATGGCTAAGCTGACCAAGCGTCAAAAGGCTATCGCCGGCAAAATCGAAGCAGGCAAGGCCTACAACTTTGTAGACGCTGCTGCCCTGCTGGCGGAGCTGTCGACTGTCAAGTTCAGCGAGTCGTTCGACGTTGCTGTGAACCTGGGTGTTGACCCGCGTAAATCCGACCAGGTCGTACGTAGCGCTACTGTGCTGCCACACGGCACTGGCAAGACCGTTCGCGTTGCTGTGTTCACCCAGGGTCCAGCTGCTGAGGCCGCTCTGGCTGCCGGCGCTGACCGTGTAGGTATGGACGACCTGGCTGCCGAAATGAAAGGCGGCGACCTGAACTATGACGTAGTGATCGCATCCCCGGATGCAATGCGCGTTGTGGGTCAGTTGGGTCAGATCCTCGGTCCACGTGGTCTGATGCCTAACCCTAAAGTCGGCACCGTAACTCCAGACGTAGCTACTGCGGTTAAAAACGCCAAGGCTGGTCAGGTTCGTTATCGCACCGACAAAAACGGCATCATCCACACTTCCGTTGGCAAGATCGGCTTCGATGCCGTCAAGCTGAAGGAAAACGTTGAAGCCCTGATCGCTGATCTGAAGCGTATCAAGCCAGCTTCCTCGAAAGGTATCTACGTTAAGCGCGTTACCCTGAGCACCACTATGGGCCCAGGTCTGGTCATCGACCAAAGCTCGCTCGACGCGTAAGACACAGATTGGCGCAAGCGATTGCGCCAATTGAAAAATTGGGGTCCCTGCCTGGCGGGGGCTATCCAAGACCGTAGGCGACGCAAGTCTTAAACCTCAAGCCTACGCAGATGGTGCTCCCGGTTCCTTACCGAATCAGACACCAAAACGACATCCGGTTTCGACCAGATGAAACGGTAACAAGCAGGAGTTAAACCCGTGGCAATTAAACTCGAAGACAAGAAGGCCATCGTCGCTGAAGTCAACGAGGCTGCCAAAGTCGCTCTGTCCGCTGTCGTGGCTGATGCCCGTGGCGTAACAGTAGGCGCGATGACCGGACTCCGTAAAGAGGCTCGTGAAGCTGGCGTTTACGTACGTGTTGTACGTAACACCCTGCTCAAGCGCGCTGTTGCTGACACTGAATTCAGTGTCCTCAACGACGTGTTCACTGGCCCTACCCTGATTGCATTCTCCAAAGAACATCCAGGCGCTGCTGCCCGGATCTTCAAAGAGTTCGCAAAGGGTCAGGACAAGTTCGAGATCAAGGCAGCTGCGTTCGAGGGCAAGTTCCTCGCAGCTAACCAAATCGACGTACTGGCAACTCTGCCGACCCGTGACGAAGCAATTTCTCAGCTGATGAGCGTGATTCAAGGCGCAACCAGCAAATTGGCTCGTACTCTGGCGGCAATTCGCGACCAGAAAGAAGCTGCTGCAGCCTAAGGCTCGTCAACTTCTCGCGTTTTTTGTTTTTTTCGATGGTCGCGTAGGCCGTCCCCAATATCAGGAATTAGATTCATGTCTATCTCTCAGAACGATATCCTTGAAGCAGTTGGCAACATGTCCGTAATGGAAGTTGTTGAGCTGATCAAAGCTTTCGAAGAAAAATTCGGCGTTACCGCTGCTGCTGCATCGGCTGGTCCAGCTGCTGCTGCCGCCGTTGTTGAAGAGCAAACTGAATTCAACGTCATGCTGCTGGAAGCTGGCGAGAAGAAAGTTAACGTGATCAAGGCAGTACGTGAACTGACCGGTCTGGGCCTGAAAGAAGCCAAGGCTGTAGTTGACGGCGCTCCTGCCATGGTTCTGGAAGCTGTTGCCAAAGACGCAGCTGACAAAGCCAAAGCAACTCTGGAAGAAGCAGGCGCTAAAGTCGAGCTGAAGTAAGCATCGACTTTGCTCCTCCAGCCCGAGCGTTAAGCGACAGGCTGATGGCTGGTGGCTCTTGCCACCGGCCTTTTTCCGTTATTGGCAACCGACTGGGTCGGTGCTGATAACGTGCTGTAACCACCCGATGCGGTGGCGCAAACCATGGGGTTTGCACGATTTTCTGGCTGCTCCCGTCGGGAGGGGCCAAACAAGCAGGTGACCAAGCTGGGGAACGCTGATGGCTTACTCATATACTGAGAAAAAACGTATCCGCAAGGACTTTAGCAAGTTGCCGGACGTCATGGATGTGCCGTACCTCCTGGCCATCCAGCTGGATTCGTATCGTGAATTCTTGCAAGCGGGAGCGACTAAAGATCAGTTCCGCGACGTGGGCCTGCATGCGGCCTTCAAATCCGTTTTCCCGATCATCAGCTACTCCGGCAATGCTGCGCTGGAGTACGTCGGATATCGTCTGGGCGAACCGGCATTTGATGTCAAAGAATGCGTATTGCGCGGTGTAACTTACGCCGTACCTTTGCGGGTAAAAGTGCGCCTGATCATTTTCGACAAAGAGTCGTCGAACAAAGCGATCAAGGACATCAAAGAGCAAGAAGTCTACATGGGTGAAATCCCCCTGATGACTGAGAACGGTACCTTCGTAATCAACGGTACCGAGCGTGTAATCGTTTCCCAGCTGCACCGTTCCCCGGGCGTGTTCTTCGACCACGACCGTGGCAAGACGCACAGCTCCGGTAAACTGCTGTACTCCGCGCGCATCATTCCTTACCGCGGTTCGTGGCTGGACTTCGAGTTCGACCCGAAAGACTGCGTATTCGTGCGTATCGACCGTCGTCGCAAGCTGCCTGCATCGGTATTGCTGCGCGCGCTGGGCTATACCACTGAAGAAGTGCTGGACGCGTTCTACACCACCAACGTATTCCACGTGAAAGGCGAAAACCTGAGCCTGGAACTGGTGCCTCAGCGCCTGCGCGGTGAAATTGCAGTCCTGGATATCCTGGACGACAAAGGCAAGGTTATTGTCGAGCAAGGTCGTCGTATCACTGCTCGTCACATCAATCAGCTGGAAAAAGCCGGGATCAAAGAGCTGGAAGTGCCTCTGGACTACGTCCTGGGTCGCACTACCGCCAAGGTCATCGTGCATCCGGCAACCGGCGAAATCCTGGCAGAGTGCAACACCGAGCTGAGCACCGAGATCCTGGCGAAAATCGCCAAGGCCGGCGTTGTTCGCATCGAAACTCTGTACACCAACGATATCGACTGCGGCCCGTTTGTCTCCGACACGCTGAAGATCGACTCCACCAGCAACCAACTGGAAGCGCTGGTCGAGATCTATCGCATGATGCGTCCTGGCGAGCCGCCAACCAAAGACGCTGCCGAAACCCTGTTCAATAACCTGTTCTTCAGCCCTGAGCGCTATGACCTTTCTGCGGTCGGCCGGATGAAGTTCAACCGTCGTATCGGTCGTACCGAGATCGAAGGTTCGGGCGTGCTGTGCAAGGAAGACATCGTCGCGGTACTGAAGACTCTGGTCGACATCCGTAACGGTAAAGGCATCGTCGATGACATCGACCACCTGGGTAACCGTCGTGTTCGCTGCGTAGGCGAAATGGCCGAGAACCAGTTCCGCGTTGGCCTGGTGCGTGTTGAGCGTGCGGTCAAAGAGCGTCTGTCGATGGCTGAAAGCGAAGGCCTGATGCCGCAAGACCTGATCAACGCCAAGCCAGTGGCTGCGGCGGTGAAAGAGTTCTTCGGTTCCAGCCAGCTGTCCCAGTTCATGGACCAGAACAACCCGCTGTCCGAGATCACCCACAAGCGTCGTGTCTCTGCACTCGGCCCTGGCGGTTTGACTCGTGAGCGTGCCGGCTTTGAAGTTCGTGACGTACACCCGACGCACTACGGTCGTGTTTGCCCGATCGAAACGCCGGAAGGTCCGAACATCGGTCTGATCAACTCCCTGGCTGCCTATGCGCGCACCAACCAGTACGGCTTCCTCGAGAGCCCATACCGTGTGGTGAAAGACGCTCTGGTCACCGACGAGATCGTGTTCCTGTCCGCCATCGAAGAAGCTGATCACGTGATCGCTCAGGCTTCGGCCACGATGAACGACAAGAAGATGCTGATCGACGAACTGGTAGCTGTTCGTCACTTGAACGAGTTCACCGTCAAGGCGCCGGAAGACGTCACCTTGATGGACGTATCGCCGAAGCAGGTAGTTTCGGTTGCAGCGTCGCTGATCCCGTTCCTCGAGCACGATGACGCCAACCGTGCGTTGATGGGTTCGAACATGCAGCGTCAAGCTGTACCAACCCTGCGTGCTGACAAGCCGCTGGTAGGTACCGGCATGGAGCGTAACGTAGCCCGTGACTCCGGCGTTTGCGTCGTGGCTCGTCGTGGCGGCGTGATCGACTCCGTTGATGCCAGCCGTATCGTGGTTCGTGTTGCCGATGATGAAGTTGAAACCGGTGAAGCTGGTGTCGACATCTACAACCTGACCAAGTACACCCGCTCCAACCAGAACACCTGCATCAACCAGCGTCCGCTGGTGCGTAAGGGTGATCGGGTTCAGCGCAGCGACATCATGGCTGACGGTCCGTCCACCGACATGGGTGAACTGGCGCTGGGCCAGAACATGCGCATCGCGTTCATGGCCTGGAACGGTTACAACTTCGAAGACTCCATCTGCCTGTCGGAACGAGTTGTTCAAGAAGATCGCTTCACCACGATCCACATTCAGGAACTGACCTGTGTGGCCCGTGACACCAAGCTTGGCCCAGAGGAAATCACTGCGGACATCCCGAACGTGGGTGAGGCTGCACTGAACAAGCTGGACGAAGCCGGTATCGTTTATGTTGGTGCTGAAGTTGGCGCAGGCGACATCCTGGTCGGTAAGGTCACTCCGAAAGGCGAGACCCAGCTGACCCCGGAAGAAAAACTGCTGCGTGCGATCTTCGGTGAAAAAGCCAGCGACGTTAAAGACACCTCCCTGCGCGTACCTACCGGTACCAAAGGTACTGTCATCGACGTACAGGTCTTCACCCGCGACGGCGTTGAGCGTGATGCTCGTGCACTGTCGATCGAGAAGTCCCAGCTGGACGAGATCCGCAAGGATCTGAACGAAGAGTTCCGCATCGTTGAAGGCGCTACTTTCGAACGTCTGCGTTCCGCTCTGGTCGGCCACAAAGCCGAAGGCGGCGCCGGTCTGAAGAAAGGCCAGGACATCACCGACGAAGTTCTCGACGGTCTTGAGCACGGCCAGTGGTTCAAACTGCGCATGGCTGAAGATGCTCTGAACGAGCAGCTCGAGAAGGCTCAGGCCTACATCGTTGATCGTCGCCGTCTGCTGGACGACAAGTTCGAAGACAAGAAGCGCAAACTGCAGCAAGGCGATGACCTGGCTCCAGGCGTGCTGAAAATCGTCAAGGTTTACCTGGCAATCCGTCGTCGCATCCAGCCGGGCGACAAGATGGCCGGTCGTCACGGTAACAAGGGTGTGGTCTCCGTGATCATGCCGGTTGAAGACATGCCGCACGATGCCAATGGCACCCCGGTCGACGTCGTCCTCAACCCGTTGGGCGTACCTTCGCGTATGAACGTTGGGCAGATCCTCGAAACCCACCTGGGCCTCGCGGCCAAGGGCCTGGGCGAGAAGATCAACCGCATGATTGAAGAGCAGCGTAAAGTTGCCGAGCTGCGTAAATTCCTGCACGAGATCTACAACGAGATCGGCGGTCGTCAGGAAAGCCTCGATGACTTCTCGGACCAGGAAATCCTGGACCTGGCTCAAAACCTGCGTGGCGGCGTTCCAATGGCCACTCCAGTGTTCGATGGCGCCAAGGAAAGCGAAATCAAGGCCATGCTGAAACTGGCAGACCTGCCAGAAAGCGGCCAGATGCAGCTGACCGATGGCCGTACCGGCAACAAGTTCGAGCGCCCGGTTACCGTTGGCTACATGTACATGCTGAAGCTGAACCACTTGGTAGACGACAAGATGCACGCTCGTTCTACCGGTTCGTACAGCCTGGTTACCCAGCAGCCGCTGGGTGGTAAGGCGCAGTTCGGTGGTCAGCGTTTCGGGGAGATGGAGGTCTGGGCACTGGAAGCATACGGTGCCGCTTACACTCTGCAAGAAATGCTCACAGTGAAGTCGGACGATGTGAACGGCCGTACCAAGATGTACAAAAACATCGTGGATGGCGATCACCGTATGGAGCCGGGCATGCCCGAGTCCTTCAACGTGTTGATCAAGGAAATTCGTTCCCTCGGCATCGATATCGATCTGGAAACCGAATAACACGTGACGCGAATCGAGAGCGGGGCAGGATTGCCCGCTCTCTGCTCCGCCAGGAGGAAAGGCCTTGAAAGACCTACTGAATTTGCTGAAAAACCAGGGTCAAGTCGAAGAGTTCGACGCCATCCGTATCGGATTGGCATCGCCTGAGATGATCCGTTCGTGGTCGTTCGGTGAAGTTAAAAAACCGGAAACCATCAACTACCGTACGTTCAAACCTGAGCGTGACGGCCTGTTCTGCGCCAAGATCTTTGGCCCGGTTAAGGATTACGAGTGCCTGTGCGGTAAGTACAAGCGCTTGAAGCACCGTGGTGTGATCTGCGAGAAGTGCGGCGTTGAAGTCGCGCTGGCAAAAGTTCGTCGTGAGCGCATGGCGCACATCGAACTGGCCTCGCCAGTTGCCCACATCTGGTTCCTGAAATCGCTGCCGTCCCGTATCGGCTTGCTGATGGACATGACCCTGCGTGATATCGAACGCGTTCTCTACTTCGAGAGCTATGTCGTTATCGATCCAGGCATGACCACCCTTGAAAAGGGTCAGCTGCTGAACGACGAGCAGTACTTCGAAGCGCTGGAAGAATTCGGCGACGATTTCGATGCCCGCATGGGTGCCGAAGCTGTCCGCGAACTGCTGCACGCTATCGACCTGGAACACGAGATTGGCCGTCTGCGTGAAGAAATTCCGCAAACCAACTCCGAAACCAAGATCAAGAAGCTGTCCAAACGTCTGAAGTTGATGGAAGCCTTCCAGGGTTCCGGCAACCTGCCAGAGTGGATGGTGCTGACCGTTCTGCCGGTTCTGCCGCCAGATCTGCGTCCACTGGTCCCGCTGGATGGCGGTCGCTTCGCGACTTCCGACCTCAACGATCTGTATCGTCGAGTGATCAACCGTAACAACCGTTTGAAGCGCCTGCTGGATCTGTCCGCTCCGGACATCATCGTGCGCAATGAAAAGCGTATGTTGCAGGAAGCTGTCGACGCACTGCTCGACAACGGCCGTCGCGGCCGTGCGATCACCGGTTCGAACAAGCGCCCACTGAAATCCCTGGCTGACATGATCAAGGGTAAGCAGGGTCGTTTCCGTCAGAACTTGCTCGGTAAGCGTGTTGACTACTCGGGTCGTTCGGTAATTACCGTAGGTCCGACCCTGCGTCTGCACCAGTGCGGTCTGCCGAAGAAAATGGCTCTCGAGCTGTTCAAGCCGTTCATCTTCGGCAAGCTGGAAATGCGTGGTCTCGCTACCACCATCAAAGCTGCCAAGAAGATGGTCGAGCGCGAGCTGCCGGAAGTTTGGGACGTTCTCGCTGAAGTGATTCGCGAACACCCGGTTCTTCTCAACCGTGCACCGACCCTTCACCGTCTGGGTATCCAGGCGTTTGAACCGGTACTGATCGAAGGTAAGGCTATCCAGCTGCACCCTCTGGTGTGCGCCGCGTACAACGCCGACTTCGACGGCGACCAAATGGCCGTGCACGTACCGCTGACGCTGGAAGCCCAGCTCGAAGCGCGTGCGTTGATGATGTCGACCAACAACATTCTGTCGCCAGCCAACGGTGAGCCAATCATCGTTCCGTCGCAGGACGTTGTATTGGGTCTGTACTACATGACTCGTGAAGCGATCAACGCCAAAGGCGAAGGTCGTGTGTTCGCGGATCTGCAGGAAGTTGACCGTGTGTTCCGTGCCGGCGAAGCCGCACTGCACGCCAAGGTCAAGGTGCGGATCAACGAAACCGTCAACGACCGTGATGGCGGCAGCGTGAGCAACACCCGTATCGTCGACACTACTGTCGGCCGTGCCCTGTTGTTCCAGGTTGTGCCAAAAGGTCTGTCGTACGACGTCGTCAACCTGCCGATGAAGAAAAAGGCGATCTCCAAGCTGATCAACCAGTGCTACCGCGTGGTTGGTTTGAAAGAGACCGTGATCTTCGCTGACCAGTTGATGTACACCGGTTTTGCTTATTCGACCATTTCCGGCGTTTCCATCGGTGTTAACGACTTCGTTATCCCGGATGAAAAAGCCCGCATCATCAATGCTGCTACTGATGAAGTGAAAGAGATCGAAAGCCAGTACGCCTCCGGCCTGGTAACCCAGGGCGAGAAGTACAACAAAGTGATCGACCTTTGGTCCAAGGCGAACGACGAAGTTTCCAAGGCGATGATGGCCAACCTCTCGAAAGAGAAAGTCATCGACCGTCATGGTGTCGAAGTCGACCAGGAATCCTTCAACTCGATGTACATGATGGCCGACTCGGGCGCACGGGGTTCTGCTGCGCAGATCCGTCAGCTGGCCGGTATGCGTGGCCTGATGGCCAAGCCGGACGGTTCCATCATTGAAACGCCGATTACTGCGAACTTCCGTGAAGGTTTGAGCGTACTCCAGTACTTCATCTCCACTCACGGTGCTCGTAAGGGTCTTGCGGATACCGCGTTGAAAACGGCTAACTCCGGTTACCTGACTCGTCGTCTGGTAGACGTTGCACAAGATCTGGTTGTAACCGAGATCGATTGCGGCACCGAACACGGTCTGCTGATGACTCCGCACATTGAAGGCGGTGACGTTGTAGAGCCGCTGGGTGAGCGCGTATTGGGTCGAGTTATCGCCCGTGACGTATTCAAGCCAGGTACCGAGGACGTTATCGTTCCTGCCGGCACCCTGGTAGACGAAAAGTGGGTCGAGTTCATCGAGCTCAACAGCATCGACGAAGTGATCGTGCGTTCGCCGATCAGCTGCGAAACCCGCTTCGGTATTTGCGCCAAGTGCTACGGCCGCGATCTGGCTCGTGGTCACCAGGTGAACATCGGTGAAGCGGTCGGCGTTATCGCTGCCCAGTCCATCGGTGAGCCGGGTACCCAGCTGACGATGCGTACGTTCCACATCGGTGGTGCGGCAAGCCGGACCTCCGCAGCCGACAGCGTTCAGGTGAAGAATGGCGGTACCGTCCGTCTGCATAACCTGAAGCACGTAGAGCGCGTGGATGGTCACCTGGTTGCTGTGTCCCGTTCCGGTGAGCTGGCCATCGCTGATGACTTCGGTCGTGAGCGTGAGCGTTACAAGCTGCCGTACGGTGCCGTGATTTCGGTTAAAGAAGGTGACAAGGTCGACGCTGGCGCAATCGTGGCCAAGTGGGATCCGCACACTCACCCGATCGTTACCGAAATGAAAGGTACCGTGACCTACGTGGGCATGGAAGAAGGCATCACGATCAAGCGTCAGACTGACGAATTGACCGGTATGACCAACATTGAAGTACTCGACGCCAAAGATCGTCCAGCTGCCGGTAAAGACATCCGTCCTGCCGTGAAGATGGTCGACGACAACGGCAAGGATCTGTTGCTGCCAGGCACTGACGTTATCGCTCAGTACTTCCTGCCAGCCAACGCCCTCGTCGGTGTAGCGGACGGTGCGAAGATTGCGATCGGTGATGTTATCGCTCGTATCCCGCAAGAAACTTCGAAGACCCGTGACATCACCGGTGGTCTGCCGCGTGTTGCCGACTTGTTCGAAGCTCGTCGTCCGAAAGAAGCGTCGATTCTGGCTGAAGTCAGCGGCACCATCGCGTTCGGTAAAGAGACCAAAGGCAAGCGCCGTCTGGTTATCACTCCGAACGACGGTAGCGATCCGTATGAAGAGCTGATTCCGAAGTGGCGTCACCTGAACGTCTTCGAAGGCGAACAAGTGAACCGCGGCGAAGTTATCTCCGACGGTCCAAGCGATCCACACGACATCCTGCGTCTGCTGGGTGTGAGTGCGCTGGCCAAGTACATCGTCAACGAGATCCAGGACGTTTACCGTCTGCAAGGCGTGAAGATCAACGATAAGCACATCGAGACCATCCTGCGTCAGATGCTGCGTAAAGTTGAAATCGCTGAATCCGGCGATTCCAGTTTCATCAAGGGCGACCAGATGGAATTGACTCACGTTCTGGTAGAGAACGAGCGTTTGAGCGGCGAAGACAAATTTGTCTCCAAGTTCACTCGCGTTCTGCTGGGTATCACCAAGGCGTCGTTGTCCACCGAATCGTTCATCTCGGCGGCTTCCTTCCAGGAAACCACTCGCGTACTGACCGAAGCGGCGGTAACCGGCAAGCGCGATTACCTGCGCGGCCTGAAAGAAAACGTGGTCGTGGGTCGTCTGATCCCGGCTGGTACCGGCCTGGCGTACCACAGCGAGCGTAAGCGTCGCCGTGATGCCGACAAGCCGTTGCGTGTAAGCGCCAGTGAAGTGGAAGCTGCACTGACCGAAGCGCTGAACTCTAGCGGTAACTGAGTTCTGCGATAAATGAGCGTAAGGCCCTGGCAGCTCCGTTCATCGAATCGAGACAATTTGTCGAGGTTCGATGAGTGGAGAGGTCGGGGCCTTGCCTTGACTGGGGACAAGATCCTCTTTAGACTCTTGTACCCCTAAATTTGGCGGGGATTCGTTCCTGCCATTTTGCTTTTCTTGCAAGACAATAGCGTCGCAAGACAACAGTGGAGCTAGTAGATGGCAACTATCAACCAGCTGGTACGTCAGCCGCGTAAGCGTATCGTCGAGAAATCCGACGTACCTGCGCTGCAGAACTGCCCGCAACGTCGTGGCGTGTGCACCCGTGTGTATACCACTACGCCGAAAAAACCTAACTCGGCACTGCGTAAAGTATGCCGTGTGCGTCTGACCAACGGTTTCGAGGTTTCCTCGTACATCGGTGGTGAAGGCCACAACCTGCAAGAGCACAGCGTGGTACTGATCCGCGGCGGTCGTGTAAAAGACTTGCCAGGTGTTCGTTACCACACCGTTCGCGGTTCTTTGGATACTTCCGGCGTTAAAGGTCGTAACCAGGGTCGTTCGAAGTACGGTACCAAGAAGCCTAAGTAGTAGCGGCTTTTTGTAAAAACTGAATTATCTATTTTTCTGAGTCGATAAGAGTAAGGTCGGAGGCGTCCCGTACAGGGCACCGATTCCGAGCGAACCTGAAGACCGTTTGAGGGCTTATCCATGCCAAGAAGACGCGTAGCAGCCAAGCGCGAAGTGCTTGACGATCCAAAATACGGAAGCCAAATCCTGGCCAAGTTCATGAACCACGTGATGGAAAGCGGCAAGAAAGCCGTTGCCGAGCGTATCGTTTATGGCGCGCTGGAAAAGGTTAAAGAACGCAAGAACAGCGACCCCCTGGAAATCTTCGAGAAAGCTCTCGACGCCATCGCTCCGCTGGTCGAAGTAAAGTCGCGCCGTGTAGGCGGTGCTACTTACCAGGTTCCGGTTGAAGTTCGTCCGTCCCGTCGTAACGCTCTGGCAATGCGCTGGTTGGTAGACTTCGCCCGCAAGCGCGGCGAGAAGTCTATGGCTCTGCGTTTGGCTGGCGAACTGTTGGACGCCGCCGAAGGTAAAGGTGCTGCAGTTAAGAAGCGTGAAGACGTGCACCGTATGGCTGAAGCCAACAAGGCTTTCTCGCACTACCGCTTCTAATTTTAGCGTCACTAATTTTGCGAGGGCTTTATGGCTCGTACTACACCGATTAATCGCTACCGTAACATTGGTATCGTTGCTCACGTGGATGCTGGTAAAACCACCACCACCGAGCGCGTCCTTTTTTACACTGGCAAAAGTCACAAGATGGGCGAGGTGCATGACGGCGCCGCGACCACAGACTGGATGGTTCAGGAGCAGGAGCGTGGTATCACCATTACTTCTGCTGCTATTACCGCCTTCTGGCAGGGTTCTGCGAAGCAGCACAAAGACCAATACCGCTTCAACGTCATTGACACTCCGGGTCACGTAGACTTCACCATTGAAGTTGAACGTTCCCTGCGTGTACTCGACGGCGCGGTCGTTGTGTTCTGCGGCACTTCCGGCGTTGAGCCTCAGTCCGAAACCGTATGGCGTCAAGCCAACAAGTACGGTGTTCCACGTATCGTTTACGTGAACAAAATGGACCGTGCTGGCGCGAACTTCCTGCGCGTGATCGCTCAGATCAAGCAGCGTCTGGGTCACACCCCGGTGCCTATCCAGTTGGCTATCGGTTCCGAAGACAACTTCCAGGGTCAGATCGATCTGATGTCCATGGAAGCGGTTTACTGGAACGATGCTGACAAAGGCATGACTCCACGTCGCGAAGCTATCCCTGCTGAATTGCAGGAGCTGGCTGAAGAGTGGCGCAGCAACATGGTTGAAGCTGCGGCTGAAGCCAGTGAAGAGCTGATGAACAAGTACCTCGAGGGCGAAGAGCTCACCATCGAGGAAATCAAGGGCGCTCTGCGTCAGCGTACTATCGCTGGTGAGATCGTTCTGGCTGTTTGCGGTTCTTCCTTCAAGAACAAGGGTGTTCCCCTGGTTCTCGACGCCGTTATCGACTACCTGCCTGCTCCTGTCGACATTCCTGCTATCAAGGGTTCCAACCCTGATAACGAGGAAGAAGAAATGGAGCGTCATGCAGACGACAACGAGCCGTTCTCGGCTCTGGCGTTCAAGATCGCTACCGACCCATTCGTGGGTACTTTGACCTTTGTCCGCGTTTACTCGGGCGTGTTGGCATCCGGCGACGGCGTGATCAACTCGGTTAAAGGCAAGAAAGAGCGCGTGGGTCGTATGGTGCAAATGCACGCAAACGCCCGTGAAGAAATCAAGGAAGTGCGCGCTGGTGACATCGCGGCCTTGATCGGCATGAAGGACGTCACCACTGGTGAAACTTTGTGCAACGCTGACAAGCCAATCATCCTGGTTCGCATGGACTTCCCGGAGCCGGTTATTTCGGTTGCCGTTGAGCCTAAGACCAAGGATGACCAGGAAAAAATGGGTATCGCTCTGGGCAAACTTGCTCAGGAAGACCCGTCTTTCCGCGTCAAAACTGATGAAGAGACTGGTCAAACGATCATCTCTGGCATGGGCGAGCTGCACTTGGACATCCTGGTTGACCGGATGCGCCGTGAGTTCAACGTCGAAGCCAACATCGGTAAGCCTCAGGTTTCCTATCGTGAGCGCATCACGAAGAGCTGCGAAATCGAAGGCAAGTTCGTTCGCCAGTCCGGCGGTCGTGGCCAGTTCGGTCACTGCTGGATTCGCTTTGCACCTGCTGACGAAGGTCAGGAAGGTCTGCAATTCCTGAACGAAGTAGTGGGTGGTGTGGTTCCTAAGGAATACATCCCGGCTATCCAGAAGGGTATCGAAGAGCAGATGAAGAACGGTGTTGTTGCCGGCTATCCGCTGATCGGCCTGAAGGCTACCGTGTTTGATGGTTCTTACCACGACGTCGACTCGAACGAGATGGCGTTTAAGGTGGCTGCTTCCATGGCGACCAAGCAACTGGCCCAGAAGGGCGGTGGTGAGTTGCTCGAGCCGATCATGGCGGTAGAGGTTGTTACGCCTGAAGACTATATGGGTGACGTGATGGGCGACCTGAACCGTCGTCGCGGCATGATTCTGGGTATGGAAGACACGGTTTCCGGTAAGGTTATCCGTGCTGAAGTTCCGTTGGGCGAGATGTTCGGTTATGCGACCGATGTTCGTTCGATGTCCCAGGGTCGCGCAAGCTACTCTATGGAATTCAAAAAATACAATACGGCTCCGTCGCACATCGTCGAAACCGTTACCAAAAAACAAGGCTGATTCAGTCCTTTAGGCAAGGAGTTAATTGTCGTGGCTAAAGAAAAATTTGATCGTTCCCTACCGCACGTCAACGTTGGCACCATCGGTCACGTTGACCACGGTAAAACCACTCTGACCGCAGCTCTGACTCGCGTTTGCTCCGAAGTTTTCGGTTCGGCAATCGTTGATTTCGATAAAATCGACAGCGCTCCAGAAGAAAAAGCTCGTGGTATCACCATCAACACCGCGCACGTCGAGTACAACTCGAAGATTCGTCACTACGCTCACGTTGACTGCCCAGGTCACGCTGACTATGTGAAGAACATGATCACTGGTGCTGCCCAGATGGACGGCGCGATCCTGGTTTGCTCGGCCGCTGATGGTCCGATGCCGCAAACCCGTGAGCACATCCTGCTGTCCCGTCAGGTAGGCGTTCCGTACATCGTGGTTTTCCTGAACAAGGCTGACCTGGTAGACGACGCTGAGCTGCTGGAACTGGTTGAGATGGAAGTTCGCGACCTGCTGTCCACCTACGACTTCCCGGGCGATGACACTCCAATCATCATCGGTTCGGCTCGTATGGCGCTGGAAGGCAAAGACGACAACGAAATGGGCACCACTGCCGTTCGTAAGCTGGTTGAAACTCTGGACAGCTACATCCCAGAACCAGAGCGCGCTATCGACAAGCCATTCCTGATGCCAATCGAAGACGTATTCTCGATTTCGGGTCGTGGTACTGTTGTGACCGGTCGTATCGAGCGCGGTATCGTTCGCGTTCAAGATCCGCTGGAAATCGTTGGTCTGCGTGACACTACCGTCACCACCTGCACCGGTGTTGAAATGTTCCGCAAGCTGCTCGACGAAGGTCGTGCTGGCGAGAACTGCGGCGTTCTGCTGCGTGGCACCAAGCGTGACGACGTTGAGCGTGGTCAGGTTCTGGTTAAGCCGGGTTCGGTTAAGCCGCACACCAAGTTCACCGCAGAAGTTTACGTTCTGAGCAAGGAAGAAGGCGGCCGTCACACTCCGTTCTTCAAAGGCTACCGTCCACAGTTCTACTTCCGTACTACTGACGTGACTGGTAACTGCGAGCTGCCAGAAGGCGTTGAAATGGTAATGCCAGGTGACAACATTCAGATGACTGTTACCCTGATCAAAACCATCGCAATGGAAGACGGTCTGCGTTTCGCTATCCGTGAAGGCGGTCGTACCGTCGGCGCTGGCGTCGTAGCCAAAATCATCGAGTAATCTCTTTTTTGAGATGGCTTTGATGCTTTGAAAAAGCCCCCGCTCAGCGGGGGCTTTTTTATTGGGTTGACACCTATCTGGGGCGTCTATAGAATTGCGCCTCCTTTTAACGGGCGTATTGCGCCCGGTGGGAATAGCAGCCGGAGTCTGAAATCCAATGCAAAATCAGCAAATCCGTATCAGGTTGAAGGCTTTCGACCATCGCCTGATCGACCAATCAACCCAGGAAATCGTGGAAACCGCGAAACGTACTGGTGCTCAAGTGCGTGGTCCAATTCCACTGCCTACCCGTAAAGAGCGGTTCACCGTTCTGGTCTCCCCGCACGTCAACAAAGACGCGCGCGACCAGTACGAGATCCGTACTCATAAGCGCGTTCTGGACATCGTCCAGCCAACGGATAAAACCGTTGATGCTCTTATGAAGCTTGATCTTGCGGCCGGTGTGGAAGTGCAGATCAGCCTCGGCTAAGACTCGGTCTTAGTCGTGTAACGCTCTGAAATGGGCGGCCATAGCGGGTGAAAGCCCCGTACACTCATGAGGTTTACAACATGACTATTGGTGTAGTCGGTCGTAAATGCGGTATGACCCGTATTTTCACCGAAGAAGGTGTCTCCATTCCGGTCACGGTCATTGAGATCGAGCCGAATCGCGTCACCCAGTTCAAAACTGAAGAGACCGATGGCTATCGTGCAGTGCAAGTCACTGTCGGCGAGCGTCGTGCTTCGCGTGTAACAGCAGCTCAGGCTGGCCACTTCGCTAAAGCGAACGTTGCCGCTGGTCGTACCGTAATGGAATTCCGCCTTGAAGAAGGCGAGTACCAGGCCGGCGATCTGATCAACGCTGAAATCTTCGCCGCTGGTCAACTGGTTGATGTAACTGGTCAGTCCAAAGGTAAAGGCTTCCAGGGTACGATCAAGCGTTGGAATTTCCGCGGGCAAGATAACACCCACGGTAACTCCGTATCCCACCGCGTTCCAGGCTCTATCGGCCAGTGCCAGACTCCTGGTCGTGTATTCAAGGGCAAAAAAATGTCCGGTCATATGGGCGCTGAGCGCGTGACCGTGCAGTCCCTCGAAGTAGTGCGCGTGGACGCTGAACGCAATCTGTTGTTGGTCAAGGGCGCTGTTCCTGGCGCTACTGGCGGCAACTTGGTTGTACGTCCAGCAGCCAAGGCTCGCGGTTAAGGGGAAGCTGACATGCAATTAAATGTAAATGACGCTCAAGCGATCGAAGTTTCCGAACTGACATTTGGCGGCGAATTCAACGAGACGCTGGTTCACCAAGCAGTCGTAGCCTACATGGCTGGCGGTCGTCAGGGTTCCAAGCAGCAAAAGACCCGTTCCGACGTTCGTGGTGGCGGTAAGCGCCCATGGCGTCAGAAAGGTACTGGCCGTGCTCGTGCCGGTACTATCCGTAGCCCAATCTGGCGTGGCGGCGGTACCACTTTCGCAGCTCGTCCTCAGGATCACTCCCAGAAGCTGAACAAGAAGATGTACCGCGCAGCAATGCGTTCCATCCTTGCTGAGCTGGTGCGTACTGATCGTCTGGTCGTGGTTCAGGATTTCGCGGTTGAGACGCCGAAAACCAAAGACCTGCTGGGCAAACTGAACAACATGAGCCTGACCGACGTTCTGATCGTGTCGGACGCTGTTGATCAGAACCTGTACCTGGCTGCTCGTAACCTGCCACACGTAGATGTACGTGACGTGCAAGGTTCCGATCCAGTTAGTCTGATCGCATACGACAAGGTGTTGATCACCGTGTCGGCCGTGAAGAAATTCGAGGAGCTGCTGGGATGAACCAGGAACGCGTATTTAAAGTTCTGCTTGGCCCGCACGTTTCCGAGAAGGCTACGGTTCTGGCAGACAAGAAAGGCCAGTTCGTTTTCAAGGTTGCTACTGACGCAACCAAGCTGGAAATCAAGAAGGCCGTCGAAAGCCTGTTCAGCGTGAAAGTAGAGCGTGTTACTACCCTGAATGTTCTGGGTAAGAGCAAGCGCACTGCTCGCGGTCTGGGCAAGCGTAATGACTGGAAGAAGGCAGTTATCTCCCTTCAGCCAGGCCAAGATCTCGATTTCAGCAGCAGTGCTGAGTAAGGAAGGGGTGCATCATGGCAATCGTTAAATGCAAACCGACTTCCCCTGGCCGCCGTTTTGTGGTCAAGGTGGTCAACCAGGAGCTGCATAAAGGCGCTCCTCACGCACCGCTGCTCGAGAAGAAGTCGAAGACTGGTGGTCGTAACAACAATGGCCGTATTACCACTCGTCACATCGGTGGTGGTCATAAGCAGCATTACCGTATGGTCGATTTCCGTCGCAACGACAAAGATGGCATCGTCGCCACTGTCGAGCGTATCGAATACGATCCAAACCGTACTGCTCACATCGCACTGCTCTGCTACGCAGACGGCGAGCGCCGCTACATCATCGCCCCTAAAGGCGTGAGTGCTGGCGACACGCTGATCGCAGGTGCCCTGGCTCCAATCAAGCCAGGCAACGCTCTGCAACTGCGCAACATTCCAGTCGGTTCTACCGTACACGGCATCGAACTGAAGCCAGGTAAAGGCGCACAGATCGCTCGTTCCGCTGGTGCTTCGGCTCAGCTGATCGCTCGTGAAGGCGTGTACGTTACCCTGCGTCTGCGTTCCGGTGAAATGCGTAAAGTCCTGGCTGAATGCCGTGCGACCCTGGGCGAAGTCTCGAACTCCGAGCACAGCCTGCGTTCGCTGGGTAAAGCTGGTGCCAAACGCTGGCGTGGCGTTCGCCCAACCGTTCGTGGTGTTGCCATGAACCCGGTTGACCACCCACATGGTGGTGGTGAAGGTCGTACCTCTGGTGGTCGTCATCCGGTATCGCCATGGGGCTTCCCGACTAAGGGCGCGAAGACTCGTGGTAATAAGCGTACCGACAAAATGATCGTCCGTCGTCGCAAGTAAATAGAGGGATACGACAGTGCCACGTTCTCTGAAAAAAGGTCCTTTTATCGATCTTCACCTACTGAAGAAGATCGAAGTGGCGGCGGAAAAGAACGATCGCAAACCAGTTAAAACCTGGTCGCGTCGTTCGATGATCCTGCCACAAATGGTCGGTCTGACCATCGCAGTACACAACGGTCGTCAACACGTCCCAGTTCTCGTTAACGAAGACATGGTCGGCCACAAACTGGGCGAGTTCGCCGGTACCCGCACTTATCGTGGGCACGTGGCAGACAAGAAAGCCAAGCGTTAAGGGGTTAGGAAATGGAAGTAGCCGCTAAGTTGTCGGGCGCTCGAATCTCCGCCCAGAAAGCCCGCTTGGTCGCCGACCAGATCCGCGGGAAGAAGGTGGGCGAAGCGCTCAACCTGTTGGCTTTCAGCAGTAAGAAAGCCGCCGAGATCATGAAGAAAGTGCTGGAGTCGGCCGTAGCCAACGCCGAGCATAACGAAGGCGCAGACGTTGATGACCTGAAGGTCAGCACCGTTTTCGTCAACGAAGGGCGTTCGCTGAAGCGCATCATGCCACGTGCCAAAGGCCGTGCTGATCGCATCGTCAAGCGGTCTTGCCATATCACTGTCAAGGTTGCTGACAAGTAACGGAGTCGAAGAGATGGGTCAGAAAGTACATCCCATTGGCATTCGCCTGGGAATCGTCAAGGAGCACACCTCCGTCTGGTACGCAGACGGTCGGACTTATGCGGACTACTTGTTCGCTGATCTGAAGGTGCGTGAGTATCTCCAAGACAAACTAAAAAGCGCGTCCGTAAGCCGTATCGATATCCATCGTCCGGCCCAAACTGCACGTATCACCATCCACACCGCTCGTCCAGGTATCGTTATCGGGAAGAAAGGTGAAGATGTTGAGAAACTGCGTCAGGACCTGACCAAGCAAATGGGTGTGCCTGTGCACATCAATATCGAAGAGATCCGCAAGCCGGAACTCGACGGTATGCTGGTTGCGCAGAGCGTAGCTCAGCAGCTGGAGCGTCGCGTTATGTTCCGTCGCGCTATGAAGCGCGCTGTACAGAACGCAATGCGCATTGGTGCCAAAGGCATCAAAATCCAAGTGAGCGGTCGTCTCGGCGGTGCTGAAATCGCACGTACTGAATGGTATCGCGAAGGTCGTGTGCCACTGCACACCCTGCGTGCCGACATCGACTATGCCAACTACGAAGCTCACACCACCTACGGTGTGATCGGTGTAAAGGTTTGGATCTTCAAAGGCGAAGTAATTGGTGGTCGCCAAGAAGAACTGAAACCACAAGCACCAGCGCCTCGTAAAAAAGCTGCTAAGTAAGGGGTACGCCAAATGTTGCAACCAAAGCGTACGAAGTTCCGCAAGCAAATGACTGGTCACAACCGTGGCCTGGCATTGCGCGGTAGCAAAGTCAGCTTCGGCGAGTTCGCGCTGAAGTCTGTTGCTCGTGGTCGTCTCACCGCTCGTCAGATCGAGTCAGCGCGTCGTGCTCTGACCCGTCACGTAAAACGTGGCGGCAAGATCTGGATCCGTGTATTCCCGGACAAGCCGATCTCCAAGAAGCCTCTCGAAGTGCGGATGGGTAAAGGTAAGGGTAACGTGGAATACTGGGTTGCCCAGATTCAGCCAGGCAAAGTCCTGTATGAAATCGAGGGTGTTTCTGAAGAGCTGGCGCGTGAGGCTTTCGCCCTGGCTGCTGCAAAGCTGCCGCTCGCCACCTCCTTTGTTAAACGGACGGTGATGTGATGAAAGCGAATGAACTTCGTGAAAAATCCGCACAGCAGCTGAACGAGCAACTGCTCGGCCTGCTGCGCGACCAGTTCAATCTGCGTATGCAGAAAGCAACTGGCCAGTTGGGGCAGTCTCATCTGCTCTCGCAAGTTAAGCGTGACATCGCTCGCGTGAAGACTGTGCTCAACCAGCAGGCAGGTAAGTAATCATGGCTGAAGCCGAAAAAACTGTCCGTACGCTGACTGGCCGTGTTGTCAGCGACAAGATGGACAAAACCATCACCGTTCTGATCGAGCGTCGCGTTAAGCACCCGATCTACGGTAAATACGTTAAGCGTTCGACTAAGCTGCACGCGCACGACGAAACCAATCAGTGCCACATCGGCGACAAAGTCACTATTCGTGAAACTCGTCCTTTGGCCAAGACCAAGTCTTGGGCGCTGGTTGATGTTCTCGAACGCGCTGTGGAAGTCTAAGGACTAGGGGTCGGAGAAATTATATGATTCAGACTCAATCCATGCTCGATGTGGCCGATAACAGCGGCGCTCGCCGTGTTATGTGCATCAAGGTGCTGGGTGGCTCCCATCGTCGTTACGCTGGTATCGGTGACATCATCAAAGTTACCGTCAAGGAAGCAATTCCTCGCGGTAAAGTGAAAAAAGGCCAAGTGATGACTGCTGTTGTAGTCCGCACTCGTCACGGCGTACGCCGTGCTGATGGCTCCATTATCCGCTTTGATGGCAACGCTGCTGTTCTTCTGAACAACAAGCAAGAGCCGATCGGCACCCGTATCTTTGGGCCAGTGACCCGTGAACTTCGTACTGAGAAGTTCATGAAGATCGTCTCGCTCGCCCCAGAAGTGCTGTAAGGAGATCCGACATGCAAAAGATTCGTCGTGACGACGAGATCATCGTGATCGCCGGCAAAGACAAAGGTAAGCGCGGTAAGGTGCTTAAGGTTCTCGCTAACAACCGTCTGGTTATTGGTGGTCTGAACCTGGTCAAGCGTCATACCAAGCCTAACCCGATGTCGGGCGTGCAGGGCGGTATCGTCGAAAAAGAAGCTCCACTGGATGCTTCTAACGTCGCCATTTTCAACGGCGAAACCAACAAGGCTGACCGCGTTGGTTTCAAAGTAGAAGACGGCAAGAAAATTCGTGTCTTCAAGTCGACCCAAAAAGCGGTTGATGCTTGAACACTGCTAGGTAGATGAGACCATGGCACGACTAAAAGAGATTTACCGGAAGGAAATTGCTCCGAAACTTAAGGAAGAACTTAAGCTTTCGAACGTGATGGAAGTTCCGCGCGTTACCAAAATCACCCTGAACATGGGTCTGGGCGAAGCGATCGGCGACAAAAAAGTCATCGAGCACGCTGTTGCTGACCTGGAAAAGATCACCGGCCAGAAAGTCGTTGTGACCTACGCTCGCAAATCCATCGCTGGCTTTAAAGTCCGTGAAGGTTGGCCGATCGGCGTCAAAGTGACCCTGCGCCGTGAGCGTATGTACGAGTTCCTGGATCGTCTGCTGTCGATCTCCCTGCCTCGGGTTCGCGACTTCCGCGGCCTGAATGCCAAGTCCTTCGATGGTCGTGGTAACTACAGCATGGGCGTAAAAGAGCAGATCATCTTCCCGGAAATCGACTACGACAAGATCGATGCTCTCCGCGGTCTGGACATTACCCTGACCACCACTGCCAAGAACGATGATGAAGGCCGCGCTCTGCTGCGTGCGTTCAAATTCCCGTTCCGCAACTGATTGGAGTAGGACCATGGCCAAGATGAGCATGAAAAACCGCGAGCTGAAGCGTCAGCTCACGGTTGCCAAGTACGCCAAGAAGCGTGCAGCACTGAAAGCAATCATCGTCGATCTGAACGCAAGTCCAGAAGCGCGTTGGGAAGCTACAGTAGCCCTGCAGAAGCAGCCACGTGACGCAAGCGCTTCGCGCATGCGTAACCGCTGCCGCCTGACCGGTCGTCCACACGGCGTTTACCGCAAGTTCGGCCTCGGCCGTAACAAACTGCGTGAAGCGGCAATGCGTGGTGACGTACCGGGTCTGGTTAAAGCCAGCTGGTAAGTACTGTCAAAGTCTCGGTGGGAAGGTTCGCAAGATCCTGACCACCGGTGGCCTTGAATCTGAATCAAGCCCCTTTTGGGGCTTGATTCATTTCCGGGGTGTGTCTAGAATACCCGGCTCGCCTGAGCCCGTGTTTTCTATGCTCGGAGATTCTCGGCGACACGTAGTAGCCGCAAGGCTAATTTTTCTGTATTAGGAGCGTCTAGCCCATGAGTATGCAGGACCCGTTAGCGGACATGCTAACTCGAATCCGTAATGCCCAGATGGCTGAAAAGTCCGTCGTAAGCATGCCATCTTCTACTTTGAAGGTAGCTGTTGCCAAAGTCCTGAAGGACGAAGGTTACATTGCGGGTTATCAGATCAGCAGCGAAATCAAACCACTGCTGTCTATCGAGCTGAAATATTTCGAAGGCCGTCCGGTTATCGAAGAAGTGAAGCGCGTTAGCCGTCCAGGCCTGCGTCAGTACAAGTCCGTCGAAGATCTGCCGAAAGTTCGTGGCGGTCTCGGTGTGTCTATCGTCTCCACCAACAAGGGTGTGATGACGGATCGTGCTGCGCGCGCTGCCGGTGTCGGCGGCGAAGTTCTTTGCACTGTGTTCTAAGGGGGGATAAGCATGTCTCGCGTCGCTAAGAACCCCGTTAAGCTGCCAGCCGGTGTCGAAGTAAAATTCGCAGGCCAACAGCTTTCGGTGAAGGGTGCCAAGGGCACTCTCGAACTGAACATCCATTCGTCCGTTGAGATCGTTGAAGAAGCTGGTGAGCTGCGTTTCGCTGCTCGCAATGGCGATCAACAGACTCGCGCAATGGCTGGTACCACTCGTGCGTTGGTAAACAACATGGTCCAAGGCGTAAGCCAAGGCTTCGAGCGCAAGCTCCAGCTGGTCGGTGTTGGTTACAAAGCGCAAGCAAAAGGCACAGTGCTGAACCTGGCTCTTGGCTTCTCGCACCCAGTGGATTACGAACTGCCGGAAGGCATCACCGCTGAGACTCCTAGCCAGACCGATATCCTGATCAAGGGCATCGACAAGCAGCTGGTAGGTCAAGTGGCCGCCGAGATCCGCGACTTCCGTCCACCAGAGCCGTACAAAGGCAAAGGTGTGCGCTACGCGGACGAAGTCGTCCGTCGTAAAGAAGCCAAGAAGAAGTAGGGCATAGCAAATGACCGACAAAAAAGTTACTCGACTGCGTCGCGCTCGCAAAGCACGCCTGAAAATGCACGAACTCGAAGTCGTGCGTCTCTGCGTGTTCCGCTCTTCGCAGCACATCTACGCCCAGGTCATTTCGGCCGACGGCAACAAAGTCCTGGCATCTGCCTCGACTTTGGATAAAGAACTGCGTGATGGCGCCACTGGCAACATCGACGCGGCCACTAAGGTTGGCCAGCTGGTCGCTACGCGTGCTAAGGCCGCTGGCGTCTCGCAGGTGGCTTTCGACCGCTCTGGCTTCAAGTACCACGGCCGCGTTAAAGCGCTGGCTGATGCTGCTCGTGAAGCTGGGCTGGAGTTCTAAGTTATGTCAAATAACGACCAAAAGCGCGACGAAGGCTACATCGAGAAGCTGGTTCAAGTTAACCGCGTAGCCAAAACCGTTAAAGGCGGCCGTATCTTCACCTTCACCGCGTTGACCGTGGTTGGTGATGGTAAAGGCCGTGTTGGCTTCGGCCGTGGCAAGTCGCGTGAAGTGCCTGCTGCGATCCAGAAGGCAATGGAAGCTGCTCGCCGCAACATGATCCAGGTTGATCTGAACGGCACCACTCTGCAGTACGCAATGAAGTCCGCTCACGGCGCTTCGAAGGTGTACATGCAGCCTGCTTCTGAAGGTACCGGTATCATCGCTGGCGGCGCTATGCGTGCCGTTCTCGAAGTTGCTGGCGTTCAGAACGTTCTGGCCAAGTGCTACGGCTCGACTAACCCGGTAAACGTGGTTCACGCCACTTTCAAGGGTTTGAAAGCAATGCAGTCTCCTGAATCCATTGCCGCCAAGCGTGGCAAAAGCGTCAAGGAGATCTTCTGATCATGGCTACCGTTAAAGTAACGCTGATCAAAAGCATGACCGGCCGTATCCCTAACCACAAACTGTGCGTTAAGGGTCTGGGTCTGCGTCGCATCGGTCACACTGTAGAAGTCCTGGATACTCCCGAGAATCGCGGGATGATCAACAAGGCTTACTACATGCTGCGTGTCGAGGGTTAATCGATGAAACTCAATGATCTGAGTCCAGCGCCGGGTTCCCGTCGCGAAAAGCATCGTCCGGGCCGTGGTATCGGTAGTGGTTTGGGTAAGACTGGTGGCCGTGGTCACAAAGGTCAAACCTCCCGCTCCGGTGGCACCATTGCTCCAGGCTTTGAAGGCGGTCAACAGCCGCTGCATCGTCGCCTGCCGAAGTTCGGTTTCGTTTCCCTGAAGGCCATGGATCGCGCAGAAGTGCGTCTGTCCGAGCTGGCTAAAGTGGAAGGCGACATCGTCACCGTGCAGTCCCTGAAAGATGCCAACGTGATCAACGTCAACGTACAGCGTGTGAAAATCATGCTGTCCGGTGAAGTGACTCGCGCTGTCACTATCGGCAAGGGAATCGGCGCCACCAAAGGTGCGCGTGCGGCTATCGAAGCAGCTGGCGGCAAGTTCGAGGAATAAATGGCTAAGCAAGGTGCTCTCTCTGCGCTCGGCAAAGGCGGTATGTCTGAACTTTGGGCTCGTCTGCGTTTTCTGTTCCTGGCGATTATCGTCTACCGAATAGGCGCACACATCCCGGTTCCAGGTATCAACCCGGACCGACTCGCGGACCTGTTTCGACAGAATGAGGGGACCATTCTTAGCTTGTTCAACATGTTTTCCGGCGGCGCGCTGGAGCGGATGAGCATCTTTGCACTGGGGATCATGCCGTACATTTCGGCATCGATCATCATGCAACTGATGACAGCCGTCAGCCCGCAGCTGGAGCAGTTGAAGAAGGAAGGTGAAGCTGGCCGTCGCAAGATCAGCCAGTACACCCGCTACGGCACTGTCGTCCTCGCTCTCGTTCAAGCCATTGGCATGTCCATTGGTCTGGCAGGGCAGGGCGTTGCGTTCACTGGTGACTTTGGCTTCCATTTCGTCGCGGTATCCACTTTTGTGGCTGGTGCGATGTTCATGATGTGGCTGGGTGAGCAGATTACTGAGCGTGGTGTTGGCAACGGTATCTCGATGTTGATTTTTTCGGGTATCGTCGCCGGTCTTCCGAGAGCGATCGGGCAGTCTTTCGAGTCTGCACGTCAGGGTGATATCAACATCTTCGCCCTGGTTGCCATCGGTTTGCTGGCAGTAGCGATTATCGGTTTCGTGGTGTTCATTGAGCGTGGTCAGCGTCGTATTGCTGTTCACTACGCCAAGCGTCAGCAAGGCCGCAAGGTTTTTGCTGCGCAGACCAGCCACTTGCCGCTGAAGGTGAACATGGCCGGTGTTATTCCGGCCATTTTCGCGAGCAGCATTTTGCTGTTCCCGGCTTCGTTGGGTGCCTGGTTCGGTCAGTCTGAAGGTATGGGCTGGTTGCAGGACATCTCGCAGTCGATCGCTCCTGGTCAGCCGTTGAATATTCTGCTGTTTAGTGCAGGGATTATTTTCTTCTGCTTCTTCTATACGGCGTTGATGTTCAATCCGAAAGACGTAGCGGAAAACCTGAAGAAGTCCGGTGCCTTTATTCCGGGCATCCGTCCAGGTGAGCAGTCTGCGCGCTACATTGATGGCGTTCTGACTCGCTTGACCATGTTCGGTGCTCTTTACATGACGGCCGTGTGCCTGTTGCCCCAGTTCCTGGTGGTTGCAGCCAACGTTCCGTTCTACCTTGGCGGGACCTCGTTGCTGATCGTCGTCGTGGTTGTGATGGACTTCATGTCCCAAGTACAATCGCACCTCGTTTCGCACCAGTACGAATCCCTGATGAAGAAAGCCAACCTGAAGGGTTACGGCAGCGGCATGCTGCGCTGACCCATAAGGTTCGAGGAGTTGGTGATGAAAGTTCGTGCATCGGTGAAAAAGCTGTGCCGTAACTGCAAGATTATTCGCCGCGAAGGTGTTGTTCGAGTAATTTGCAGCGCGGAACCGCGTCACAAACAGCGCCAAGGCTGAGTGTGATTGTGCTTCAAGCCCGGTAGCTAGTGCGCTACCGGGTTGATTATTTGTTATTACAGCGATATTATCTCGCGCCCTATTTCTTGGCTTCCGGGGCGTAGGTAGCTGTCAATTGGAGTCCCACTGAATGGCCCGTATTGCAGGCGTTAACATTCCAGATAACAAGCATACTGTTATCTCGCTGACCTACATCTATGGTGTTGGTCGCACTACTGCACAGAAAATTTGTGCAGAGACTGGGGTAAACCCAGCAGCAAAGATCAAAGATCTGAGCGACGAGCAAATTGAACAGCTGCGTGGCGAAGTGGCGAAGTTCACCACTGAAGGTGACCTGCGTCGCGAAATCAACATGAAAATCAAGCGCTTGATGGACCTCGGTTGCTATCGCGGTCTGCGTCATCGTCGCGGTCTTCCAGTGCGCGGTCAGCGTACCAAGACCAACGCGCGTACCCGTAAAGGTCCGCGTAAGCCGATCCGCAAGTAATCGCCCCAGCGAATCGACAGGAATTTAATCATGGCAAAACCTGCTGCTCGTCCTCGTAAAAAAGTTAAAAAGACAGTGGTTGATGGCATCGCCCACATCCATGCATCTTTTAACAACACCATCGTGACCATCACCGACCGTCAAGGTAACGCTCTTTCCTGGGCTACCTCCGGTGGTTCGGGTTTCCGCGGTTCCCGCAAGTCCACCCCGTTTGCTGCTCAAGTAGCTGCTGAACGTGCTGGTCAAGCTGCGCTGGAATACGGCCTGAAAAACCTCGACGTAAACGTCAAAGGTCCAGGTCCAGGTCGTGAATCCGCAGTCCGCGCTTTGAACGGCTGTGGCTACAAGATCGCCAGCATCACCGACGTGACGCCAATCCCGCACAACGGGTGCCGTCCGCCGAAGAAGCGCCGCGTGTAATCCAGGAGATTGTAAAGAATGGCTCGTTACATTGGTCCAAAATGCAAACTCGCTCGTCGTGAAGGCACCGATCTCTTCCTGAAGAGCGGCGTGCGCGCGATCGAATCGAAGTGCAACATTGAAGCAGCACCTGGTATCCACGGCCAACGCCGCGGTCGCCAGTCCGACTACGGCACCCAACTGCGTGAAAAGCAGAAGGTCCGTCGTATCTACGGCGTTCTCGAGCGTCAATTCAGCGGCTACTACAAAGAAGCAGCTGGCAAGAAAGGTGCAACCGGTGAAAACCTGCTGCAACTGCTCGAATGCCGTCTGGACAACGTTGTATACCGTATGGGCTTTGGTTCGACTCGTGCCGAATCCCGTCAGCTGGTATCGCACAAGTCGATCAGCGTAAACGGTCAGACCGTTAACGTTCCGTCCTACCAGGTTCGTGCTGGTGACGTGGTTGCTGTTCGCGAGAAAGCAAAAAACCAACTTCGCATTGTCCAAGCTCTCGATCTGTGTGCCCAACGTGGCCGCGTAGAATGGGTAGAAGTAGACACTGAGAAGAAGTCGGGCGTTTTCAAGAACGTTCCAGCTCGCAGTGATCTGTCCGCCGACATCAACGAAAGCCTGATTGTCGAGCTCTACTCCAAGTAAGGGCTAGAAAATAGGTGCATCCATGCAGATTTCGGTAAATGAGTTCCTGACACCCCGCCACATTGATGTGCAGGTTGTCAGTCCAACCCGCGCCAAGATCACTCTCGAGCCTCTCGAGCGTGGCTTTGGCCACACCCTGGGCAACGCGCTGCGCCGCATCCTGTTGTCCTCAATGCCTGGCTGTGCAGTAGTCGAGGCCGAGATTGACGGTGTGCTCCACGAGTACAGCGCCATCGAAGGTGTACAGGAAGACGTAATTGAAATCCTGTTGAACCTTAAAGGTCTGGCTATCAAGCTGCACGGCCGTGACGAAGTTACGCTGACCTTGTCGAAGAAGGGTTCGGGGGTGGTTACCGCTGCCGATATTCAGCTGGATCATGATGTCGAGATCGTTAATCCCGATCACGTAATCGCTAACCTGGCGTCTAACGGCGCCCTGAACATGAAGCTCGTAGTAGCTCGTGGTCGTGGTTATGAACCAGCCGACTCGCGTCAGAGCGATGAAGACGAAAGCCGCAGCATCGGTCGCTTGCAGCTTGACTCTTCGTTCAGCCCGGTTCGCCGTATCGCATACGTGGTGGAAAACGCCCGTGTTGAGCAGCGTACTAACCTGGACAAGCTGGTTATTGATCTGGAAACCAACGGTACTCTGGATCCTGAAGAGGCTATCCGCCGCGCTGCAACCATTCTGCAACAGCAGTTGGCTGCGTTCGTCGACCTCAAAGGTGACAGCGAACCTGTGGTAATCGAGCAGGAAGACGAGATCGATCCGATCCTGCTTCGCCCGGTTGACGATCTGGAACTGACTGTACGTTCGGCTAACTGCCTTAAGGCGGAAAACATCTACTACATCGGCGACCTGATTCAGCGTACCGAAGTAGAGCTGTTGAAGACTCCGAACCTGGGCAAGAAATCCTTGACCGAAATCAAGGACGTTCTGGCCTCCCGCGGTCTGTCCCTCGGCATGCGCCTCGACAACTGGCCGCCTGCAAGTCTTAAGAAGGACGACAAGGCGACTGCCTGATCGTCGTAATCACCGAACGTAGTGTTTGGTAAGGAATGAACCATGCGTCATCGTAAAAGTGGTCGTCACCTCAGCCGCACCAGCTCGCACCGCAAGGCCATGTTCCAAAACATGGCGGTGTCGCTGTTCGAGCACGAGCTGATCAAAACTACTCTGCCAAAAGCTAAAGAACTGCGCCGCGTTGCTGAGCCGCTGATCACTTTGGCCAAGACAGATAGCGTTGCTAACCGTCGTCTGGCTTTCGACCGTACTCGTTCGAAAGCTATCGTTGGTAAGCTCTTCAACGACCTGGGCAAGCGCTACGCTACCCGTGAGGGTGGCTACCTGCGCATCCTCAAGTGCGGTTTCCGCGCTGGCGACAACGCGCCAATGGCGTACGTCGAGTTGGTTGATCGTGCTACTGCTGGCGAAGCTGTTTCTGCCGAGTAAGACGTCAAATACAAAAAACCGGGCCTAGTGCCCGGTTTTTTGTGCGCGCTCGAAAAGTGCGACGGCGATTGATTGCCTTCCTATTCGATTAGATATTTTCTATCGATTGGCATCAGTCAATGAATTAGAAGGTGTCATCTGGATCATCAATACTTCCTTTCAGCCGATTAGCCGGCAGTTTGAGACTGACAAAGGAAGAGATCGCATGAGCCAGAATAAAACGCTTACCACCGCCAGTGGCGCTCCTGTCGCCGATAACCAGAATTCCCGTTCCGCAGGCCCGAGAGGCCCGCTGCTGCTCGACGACTTTCACCTGATCGAGAAGCTTGCTCACTTCAACCGTGAAAACATCCCTGAGCGTCGTGTGCACGCCAAGGGTTCAGGTGCTTACGGCACGTTCACCGTAACTCGTGATATCACTCAATACACTAGCGCGAAGCTGTTCGACGCCGTCGGCAAGCAAACACCAACCTTTCTCCGGTTCTCCACGGTCGGTGGCGAGCGCGGTTCGGCTGATACCGAGCGTGATCCACGTGGTTTTGCGTTGAAGTTCTACACCGAAGAAGGCAACTGGGACATCGTCGGCAACAACACGCCGGTGTTCTTCATCCGTGATCCGCTCAAATTCCCGGACTTTATCCACACCCAAAAGCGTCTGCCGCAAAGCAACCTTAAAAGTGCGCAGGCGATGTGGGACTTCTGGTCGCACTCTCCGGAGGCGCTGCACCAGGTCACGATCCTGTTTTCGGATCGAGGCATCCCCGATGGTTACCGCCACATGCACGGCTTCGGTAGCCACACCTATAGCCTGATCAGCGCCAATGGCGAGCGTCATTGGGTGAAGTGGCACTACAAGACCAAGCAGGGGATCAAGAACCTGGCGCCGGCAGAGGCAGCGCGTCTGGCCGGGACTGATCCGGATTACGCTCAGCGCGACCTGTTCGAAGCCATTGAACGCGGTGATTTCCCGAAATGGAGCGTATGCATCCAGATCATGACCGAGGCTCAGGCCGCCACGCATTATGAAAACCCGTTCGACGTCACCAAAACCTGGACGCAGAAAGAGTTTCCGTTGATCAAAGTTGGCGAGCTGGAGTTGAATCGCAACCCGCTCAACTACTTTGCTGAAGTCGAGCAAGCGGCGTTCGGCCCAAGCAATATGGTGCCGGGTGTTGGTCTGTCGCCGGATCGCATGCTGCAGGGGCGTGTGTTTGCCTATGCTGATGCCCATCGCTACCGTGTAGGCACCAATCACCAGCAACTGCCAGTGAACGCTCCGCGTAGCCCGGTCAACAGCTACCAGCGTGATGGTTCGATGGCGTTTGGCAGCAATGGCGGCGCAGCGCCGAATTACGAGCCGAACAGTTATGTCGATTCGCCGAAGCAGGCACCTCGCTTCGCCGAGCCAGCGCTCGCCTTAAGTGGTGCGGCTGATCGCTACGATCACCGTGAGGATACTGACTACTACAGCCACGCGGGTGCGTTGTTCCGTTTGATGAGCGACGAGCAGAAAGCATTGCTGGTCAGCAACATCGCGGGTGCAATGGCGGGTGTATCGAGTGATGTGGTTGATCGTCAGTTGCAGCATTTTTTCAAGGCCGATCAGGCGTATGGAGAAGCAATCGCAAAGCTGCTCAACGTACAGCTTAACGAAGTCTAAATGAGAAGCAGAACCGCCCTTATTTGGGCGGTTTTTGCGTTATTTCGGCTGCTTTTCTCAGAATATCTTCGCTTTTATTGCGTCTGGCGAGTGACGTTATGGCCGTGTTGGTTCAAACTACAGACTTTCAGGCAGGGAGATGTAGGGCGATGCAAGGCCACCCAGACGTTATCGATTACCTCAACACGTTGCTGACCGGCGAACTGGCCGCGCGTGATCAATATTTCGTCCATTCGCGGATGTATGAGGACTGGGGTTTCACCAAGCTCTACGAACGAATCAACCACGAGATGGAAGAAG